>JAUWMY010000253.1 GCA_030612945.1 Desulfobacteraceae bacterium | reverse complement strand
TGCGAATGAATGGCGAAGAGAATGTGGTGTGGGCTGGCTGAAGTTCACATTACCCATGAGCCTTCTGGGTTGATCAAGACCGATCTTTTTGAGGGCTTTGCGGAAGACATATCTGACCTGTTCGGCTTTCAAAGGGCCCTGATTTTTCCCTGCCATAAGATAGGGGTTCTGATCATGAGGCATAAAAGATTTACGCACCGAGAGGTAATTTTCGACTTCTGTCATGGCAGCCCTGGGAACAGGGATCAGTCTCTGTTTTTTGAACTTGGTTTTTTCGATATACAGCGTCCCATCGTCGCTGCGGTAATGGTTTTTCGTCAACTTCAAGGGTTCTGAGATTCTCATGCCGCACCGGGCAAGGAGCAGCACGACCAGGTAGAGGGCCAGATCCGTCAAAAAGTGTTTCTTGCTTCGACCGACCCTTTGAGAAAGAACCCTCAACACCTGATCGGTCTGTTCAGGGGAAAACACAAAGGGGATGATGCTGTTTCCCCTAAGAGGAGGGACATCCTGAAGGGGATTCTCCCTCACGTACTCATGACGCAACAAGAAGTTAAAGAAGACCCTGATCGATGAGAACACCCGGTTGACACTGCGTGGCTCCATCTCCAGGTTGGCCCTCATCTCAAGGAAGTAGAAGGGCGTAAGCATATCCCACTGTGCGTTTGTCTGTATCAGGTATCGATCAAAGACGAGGAGATGAGCTCGAGACACCCTTGTACTGTACCCCAGGTTTTGGCGGTAACTGAGATACTCATGGAGTTGGTGGGCCATGAAACTTTCAAAGTTCTTCATCGAAAAGCACCTTTCTCATAAGTTCAGTGTTGATATGAAGATATCTATGGGTGGACTGGATGTTTTGATGCCCCATCATCTCTTTGACCTCGTAGATAGATCGACCCACATGGAGAAGATTCTGTGCATAGGTGTGTCTGAGCCAGTAGGCCGATGAGGGAAGGCCAGCCGCTTTCATGGCTTTTGAGATGTACCCAGTCACTGTGTTGGAACTTACGGGGTGGTAGGGGAAGTGGTGTGTCAAGAAGAGCTCTCTGGATAGGCTTTTGGGTCTGTCTTTGCTCAGGTAAAGAGCGATGGCCTTGATGGTGTTCTCAGGGACAGGAAGGGTGACGGGATTGCCCCCTTTTCTCTTTGTGAGGGCGAGTTCCCCTCTCTTAAAGGAGATATCATCTAAAGTGATCCGGCTGATCTCAACAGGTCTGAGACCCAACGAGTACACCAGGTGCACCAAGGCATAGGTCCTGATCTGTGTTGGGGTGGAAAGCTTCAGGGAATCAAAGAGTTTTTTCACCTGTTTTGGGCGTAAAAACTTGGGCAACTTTCTCTGGGCAAACTGAGGGGGGCCCACCAGGAGTGAGGCCAGGTCCCTTTTAATGACCTTTCGCTCGTGATAGAGGTACTTCAAAAACCCCCGCACAGGATAACGGTAAAGCCTGCGGCTATTTTCAGAGACCTTGAAGGTTGTCATGAAGGCATCGAGATGTTCGATCTTTACACTCGGCAGCTTGATGTTGTGCCTCTGAAGGTACTCATGCAATAAGCCCAGCACCCTTCTGACCTGCCTGAGGTATCGATGGGAAGGCTGCCGGCTTTGTGCAAGATAGAGAAGGTAGTGTTCATAAATATCCGGTAAAGGGGGTTGAGGCTTTTTTAGCTGAAGGGGCTGATCGATTGTGCCCTGGCTGAAGAGATAATCGGATAGTGCTCTGAGGGCACTATAAGTTCCCTTGTACCCACTATAGGCCGTAAAGGCTTCAAGGGTCTCAAAAGTAAAAATCTTCTCCCAGGCCATGTCCTTGTGGATGATATAGATGAGAAAGTCCGTCAGGATCCGGGTGTAGCGTAGATGAGAGGGAGTGCCTCTCTGATCCTCAACGGATTTAACCCACCTCATGTAATCCAGGATGGCATCCATCAGCATATGGCTATCCTTATCGAGCACCTTGAACCTCCCAAAGGGATTGTTGAATCACCCTTTTAACAGCAGTGCGCTCTGTTTCTCGATCCGGCTCTAAAGGAAACCTTGTTGCCGAGCCTTTTACAGGTTTTGAGGGTAAATCGAGTACCTGGAACAGGGTGCCGTCATAAGCGATCAGGTCCTTCTCTATAAGGGCGTCTCTGGTCTCTATATAATCATCCACACAGAGCTCAAGATAGGAGCAGATCACATCATAAGAATAGAAAGAAAGGCCGTAACGGTCTGAGGCCAGGACAAGAAACAAGTACAAAAGGATTTCTTTTTGATTGAGTGTGGCCATAAACCCATCTGTAACGAAGCGATGAGGGATAAAACTAAACCCCCCTTGAATACGTCTGATCCGATCAGGTTCCAGGATCTTTTTCTTGATCATGATCGACTCCTTTCTGTCTATACTCTGATTTGGGAAAGGCAGGAAGACGAACGAATTTAGCAAGCAATCTGAAACCAACCATCACGAACCGCTTTCTCGTATCTTTCATGCTGATTCCTCCCCGCGGAGCCAATCTACGGCCTTTAAAGGGGTGGGTCAGTCCCCGTTTTGTGTTGAAAATGATTATTCTTTATTTTTTTTGATCCAGGGCGGGAACCAAAGCCTAAAGGGGGCGGCAGGATCTGGAGAAATGGACCGGCATGTTGACGAAGCCCAGGAAGAACGTGTGTAACGCAAAGTGCACAACGAAAGGATGACAAGGTCGGGTCACAGGCCGAAAACATTGAAGGAATAAGCCCGATCAACATCGTTAACGCCGATCGGACTGGAAGAATCCTGCGTCTAACCCATCGAAGGGCGCCAGGGAGAAAGATATCAAGGCGAATCCTTTCAACGGCATCCTCTTGAGAGGGTGATTTTTCAACCTCTTCTATGACGTTTTCAACTTCTTTCAATGTTCCGGGTAAACGTGCAGACAAACAATCCGGAAGAAAACTGAACGTCTGATGCCCTATTGAGCAGTACCACCTGGCTATTTTTGTTCCTTCCGGATATTTTCTACTGTAGGTGCCGTTTTTGCCGAAACCACACCCCCCTTTCCGGTGAATAGGGCAGCTCTCAAGTTTTGCCTCTTTCCAGGCTTCCCTTCGAACGTATTCCTCGGCGGATAAATCCGTGGCAAATCGCAGCTGCATGATAAAGCCCTTGCCCCAAATAGAAAATCATGAGAACATTCGATCATGGTCAAAATAGGCCGAAATGCACCATGTCCTTGCGGCAGTGGTAAAAAGTATAAGAAATGCTGTCTGTCAGCACAACAAGAGAAAAGACCCTCTTCCGTCAAAAAACAGCGGTTCATCCCTATCTTCACAGAGCTTGACCAACTGTCAAATAGCGTCGTAGATCTCATAAAGCAAAACAATTTGGATGAAGCGGAAACCGTATCACGGAAACTTCTGACCGAATATCCCGACCAGATCGACGGCCTTAATCGGTTGGCTATGGTCTATGAGGCTCGTGGAGAAATAAGAAAGGCAGCGGAGCACTATCGAAAAGCCTACCGTTTTGCAATATCAAATGAGGGTTTTGACCAGGACTCTGCAGATTGGTTCTCGTCTGAGGCTAAACGATTGGAATCTGAAAAATAATATGGAATAAGAAGAATTATATGGAAGGTTTAGGAAAGGTGTTTTAGCGAATTATATGGAAGGATCTAAATGCTCACAGCATAACCAAACTGACAACACAACTTGCCATAAAACCAACTATCTAAAATCACATAAAAATTGCATATATGTTCTGCCTATCTCAGGATTTCAAGGACCTTGATATTTACCGAAGCATAGCAGTTATGTTGTCAGTTTTATTCTTTAAGAATATCAAGCATTTGTAAATGCTTCTATTTAATTCATTTTATTCCCTTATGATATCAACTGCTTACACGTGTCACGACCGATCAAGAATCTCCACTGACATCAATGTCTTAGGTGGACTCGCAACATAAGGCAAGATATATCAGATTCAGCTCAACCAATATTTCTTCTGCCAAGGTCGTAATAAACCATCCTTGATTTATTGAAAATAGTTGTGACTTATATTACAATCCTTAATTAAATTTTGATTGTACTATTGTGGCGACAATGGCAAGAAGTTTAAAATAATAATCACCATCAAAATCTTATATTCATTAGGATATATTTACAGATGCAGGTAAGAAATAAAAAATTCCAAAAGGCATTTATAGAATTTTTTCAAAAACTTCAGTCCAGTTTGTCTAAATTAAATGATGAAGAGTTACCGAAGAAACTTGAGATAAAAACAGTATTCAATAAAGATCATTATCCTAATCAAGTTATTGTTGAGGTAATATCATTTCGTAATTTAACTCAACAGATACTAAATGAATACAAAAATTGGCCAGCATACCGAGATTTGAAAAGGTCCTTTATATTTATTGATGCAGGCGGAAAAAGATTTAAAGATAAAGATGAATTCCATTTAAATAATAATATTATTCCCCAAATGATACATATCTTTTATAGAAGTTCCGGTAATACTTTTGATTGGGATGTCGAATTAATTGGAAATCAATATATTAAAATCGAAAATGGTATTTATAGAAATCTAATATATTCAATAAAGGTACCCTTCTTTAATATCCAAATTGAAAAAGAGAAAGAGATAAGGTTAATGAACCAAATATTTATTCGGAGCATGTCAGAAGATGATCACAAGCTCTTCATTAACTTGTATGGAGATATGATTGGCAGTAGTAATTACATGTATCACAGAAATTTAAACACAATATTGGATATTGAAGTTCCTCAAAAAAGAAGTAAAACAATTAATATCCCAACACTCGAACAATACAAGCTTTTTAATAGTCTAGCAATTGCTTTATCAATATTTAAGA
>JAUWMY010000425.1 GCA_030612945.1 Desulfobacteraceae bacterium | reverse complement strand
TAGTACTGCTGAGCAAGGGCATTCATCTTATCAATCACCGGTTCAAGGGGATGCCCTGCATCCTGTTCCTTGACCAGTCTCCTTGCAAAGGCAGCAGCGGACGCGGTTTCCCCGTGCATTACGTAGATCTCAGTGGTGGGCACACCCAGGGTAAAGGCATTATTCCTGGTTGCCTGGGGCCCTCCCATGATGTAATGGGCAGCCGCTGTCCCTTTTCTCAATACAACACACATCATGGGAACATGTGAACTTTCAATGGAATAAATAAGTGACTGCCCGAGGCCTAAGAGTTCCGCCTTCTCAGCAATATCTCCAACATCAATACCACTTGTATCCTGAAACCAGATCATGGGGACCTTGTCCCTGCCGCAAAACATGACAAGTTCATTCATCTTGATAAGGCCTTCCCTGTAAAGCTTGCCACCGATACCCGGGTATTGACCCTCTGCATATTTGGGGTAGTCCTTTCCTAAGAATCCCTGGCGGTTGGCAATGACGCCGACTAAGAAACCGTCTATCTTGACAAGCCCGCAATAGACCTCCGGGCCATAGCCTGGTCTGTATTCCATGTGCTCGCTTCCATCAGAAAGCCTTGCCAGAACCTGTTCAATGCTATAGGTCCTTTTCTGATTAAATGGAACAATAAGATTAAGGTCTTCTGCCGGATACAGGGGGTCAGCAGGCTCTGCTACCCTGAAGGCAGATGGATCATAAGCAGGCATACCTGCCATACATTTTTTTACGGCCTCAAGAACTCCTTCCTCGGTGTCAAATACCTCCCTCATAAAACCAGTCTCATCATGGTGGATTTTAACGCCCCCGGGAGGCGCCTGTTTGAACTTTCTTGTTGCCTCGATCAGAGTCTCAGCACCTTTCAGATCAAAATGTCCCTTAGGAGACATGCCGCTTACAATCCCCCCCCCGCCCACTGCCATATTGGATTTCACATGGGCGAAAATGATGGCAGGACTGATTGCGTGGTATCCGCCACCTGCCGGATTTGTCCCGTACATGCCAACGATTACAGGGATACCCTTTTCGATCAGCTCAGAATGCCTGAAAAATATCCTTCCGCCAGATCGCCTGCCGGCGTACACCTTTTCCTGTTCTGTTAATTTAACGCCACTACAGTTGAGTATCCAGACAAGGGGAATGTTTAACTGTTCTGCAATATCCTGGGCCCGAAAAACATTCTCTCTCTGACCTGGGATCCAGGCCCCGGCAAGGACTTTGTTATCTGAGGCAATAATGGAGGCGTATCTACCGGATATCCTGCCCAGGCCAGTTATCACACCGGTTGTGCCCTCCTGATTGAACTCAGGATCATAGAGGCTGTTTAAGGGTAAAAATGTCCCTGGATCAACCAATTGCTCAATCCTTTCCCAGGCCGTTTTTTCTCCCCGCTTGTGTATCTTTTCAGCAGGGATTCCAGCCATTTTGACCTTCTCAAGGGCCTCGGCAACCTTTTCTTCAACTTTTGCTATTTCATGCGTATTTGCCTCTTCCCGCTCTATTTCACTGTCTTTCAGTGCTCTTCCAATTGGACTCATTTTTTCAAAATACGGTCTCATTTTATTTACCCTCCCTGTAATCAGCCACCCGCTGTTCAAGCGTTGCTATAAGGCCCGCGCGGAATTTCGTGTCCCTGTACAATCCGGCATCTGCCTCCATTTCTCTTTTAACAAATGAATTCTCATCAAATTTTGATGGATCGTACCCTTCAAGAAGTCTGGTTAAGGCCTCAATGGACTGCGGCGCCAGGGGCCTTCCCGTCTTAGCGATTTCTTCTTTTACTTCTCTTAAGGATTTTCCCCAGAGATGAGAATAATTTTCAGGATTCTTTCTCCTCATCACCTCAAGTTCGATCTCCTGTTTTGTAGCCAGGGTGCGTCTCTCTTTCTCACTTACCTTCGGGATCTCTTCCACCGGGCATGTTGCAAGCTCCAACCCCTTTGGGAGCAAAAGCAGGCCAGTGTCGTCATTGTGGGTCTCTAATGCCTTCAGGTAATTCGCCTTGTCAGCGTCGGAATCACCGGTTTTCTGCCGTTTTGGAAAAGGAAAAGGAATATCTACAACCACATTATAGGTCCCGATTTCTTTGAGCTGTTTAGCTTTTACTTCTTTTGATGTCATAGCCATGTATTCTGCATTGGTGAGCCCTGCCTTGATTAATGTCCTGGCGATTCCTGCCCAGCCTGGAATTAGACCGATCATGGCCTCGCTAAAACACATACCACTTCTGGAATCGCCCACCAGAAAATCAGCCATCAGTGGAATCTCAGCAGAACCTCCGTACCGGGTCCCTCCGCCACACACAGCAACGACCCTCATATATTCAGCAATTTTTCTGATGGTACCATGTAGGCCGATCCCCTTTCTCAGCCTGTTATCCGCCCATTCAAAGAGTTTGTCTATTTCCTCGGCTGAAGCCACATTAGCCTCTTTCTCGGTTTTATTCTCTAAGGTTTTATCAAGTTTATTCAAGCTTTCCTTGAGATCTCCACCCGCATGCACAGGATCGTTGGCACCATAAAGGACAAGGAAATCAAGTTCATTCCTTTTCTCATATACTTTGTCCAGGCCCTTGAGAAAGGCGTCAAGCCCTGGATTACCCACCTGATGAACCGGTGGGTTGCAATAGCATAGGATAGCGCCCTGCTTTTTGCCATAGGTGATCTGGTCAATGATAAGATATGCCTTATCCTCCGACCATTCGTAGATTGGTCCGAGATTTGTATACCCTGCAATCTTATCGGATCTCACCAACTGTATTGGTCCTTTCATAGAATACCTCCTGTCAATTGGACTCATTTATTCACCTTGAGCCACTGCCCTTAAACTCGGACAAGCCGGGGCCAAAAAAGGAAAATAATCAATCATTAAAATATGCCAAAAATAATATTTTGCCACAAAATGCACAAAAACTACAACTACGATGCTAATGACTCCAGTTTGGACTGCTTCCAGAACTACATATACGAAAATAATATTTTTATCAAGTAATACAATAAGTCCGGTAGTGATTCAAGCTTCGGGCCCTGGCCGCCCGCCTTGGTTTGCACCTCTTACAAATTTTTTGCGCCATCGTCTGGTCGTCTGAAAAGAGATCCCCATGGTCCCTCAAACTTAGTTTAATTCTCTAAAGAAGTGTTTCGAAGTAAAAACTGGAATTGCTGCAAGGATTCCCAATGGCTTGACATGGGCTTATTTCTAAAATAGTTTGCGTTTACCCAACTAACCATTCACAAAGGATAGATGTAACATCTCAAAAAGTTCGGGCATTCCGCCTTC
>JAUWMY010000549.1 GCA_030612945.1 Desulfobacteraceae bacterium | reverse complement strand
TACAAGCGAATTGTTATTCAACCTTGTTCCCCTATCAAAGATCTCTGTCGAACAGGTATCCGGGAAAGGGTGTATGATTTCCACCTTGACCCCGTTTATCTCCCTGCCACCTGCAAGATCGGCGGGGAGAAACTTTTTAATTTTTTTCGATTCAATAATGGCCATCAGCTCCTTGAAAGAGGCTGTCTCCACCTCATCCCCATTCTACCAGACCTCTTTTGGATGAAAGTTCCTGGCTATGAAGCGAAGGCCATTCATGTGGTCGGCCTGGGGATGGCTTAAGACCAGGTAATCGATGCGGCGGATCTTTGAATGCCAAAGGTATGGGGCTACCACCATTCTGCCGACATCAAAGTGGCCGCGTGAAAAGCCACCTCCATCTATTAGCATCTTTTTTCCCATGGGAAACTCAACAAGAGCTGAATTAGCCTGCCCAACATCGAGAAAAGTCACTTTCAATTGTTTGCTGAATCCTACCGAGTATGTCCAATAGCCAATGTCAAGCAGAATAAGGAGAACAAGGGCCAGGATTCCTTTCTTTGCCCATGACCAGCGCTTAATAAAGAACAAGAGGAGCATAAGCGAGTAGAACATGAGAAATTCAGAGAAGGTGGGAGTGATTACCCATAAATTGGACCAGGGGAAACCTGCCCAAAATCGGATGATTTCTATCATTGCATGTAATCCCCATACGCCCAACTGGAGAAAAAGACCTGCTATTTCAAATGAAAAGGGTAGTGCTGCAACGCAAAGTAATCCGAACGGCAACACCCACAGTCCCAGGATGGGCACGACAGTCAGGTTTGCCGGAATGGTCACAAGAGAAACACGGTGAAAGTAAAAAATGGTTAGTGGCAGCAGAAAGATCGTAGCGGAAAGGCTAACCGCAAAAAGGCCGATGAAATAAATGTACAGGCGCTTAAAGATGGTGTTTTTTGTTTGTGTTGTTTCTAAAGGAGAAAGAATTTTGTTTAAGAGAGGAGGTGCCAGCCAGAGAATACCGATCACCGCTGAGAACGAAAGTTGGAAGGATATACTGAAGATGGCATGGGGGTCTATTGTCAGGATGACTAAAGCAGCAAATGCAAGGGTAGACCAGACATCTTTTTCCCGTCGGAAAATCAGAGACCAGAGAAATATGAGGGCCATAGTCATGGCCCGCTGGCCTGATATTTGATACCCGGCAAGAAAGGTGTAACCGATAACAGGCATACATGTCAAAAGGGCAGTTATTCTTAGAAGATCTGTTTTTAGGGGAAGGTTGTACGATCGGGACAGGGTCCATTTGAAGAGAAAAAAGGTTATCCAGGCCACAAGCCCTATATGTAGACCCGAAACTGCAAGCACGTGCCCAAGCCCGGTCTGATTAAAGAGCTCTCTTAATTCCTGATTGATACCCTGTCGTTCACCCAAGATCAGGGCACGGAAGAGGGCGTAGTCCTGGTCATTGAGTTGTTTCCTGAAAAAATTTCTTACGGGTTGTTGAATTTTTTCTATAAGTCCACGGGGAAATGAGAGGTGACCGGGTCCCATGGGTACGATGCGTCTACCGTCTGAGGCAGATGCGGCGCAGGTAAATCCCTTTAGTCTCATAGCCGACTTATAGTCATATCGACCTGGATTGTTGAAATTTTTAAAGGGCCTTAACCGTGCAGGAAAGCGAATTCTGTCCCCGGGTCTGACAGGCTGAATATGATTATATATGCTCACAGAGACGTTATCGTTGACAGGGACTGTCTTGTCCTCAACAAACAACAGATCCGCCTTGACCTTGAGCCTTGCCATGTTATTGATTATCCGGATCGGCTCAAGGACGGTGCCCTCAATTGTTGCCTTTGTACGCTGGGTTGCAAATGGCATGAGTTGAG
>JAUWMY010000528.1 GCA_030612945.1 Desulfobacteraceae bacterium | reverse complement strand
CTGGTTCTAATGCTCATCCCGCAAAATATACCTGCGCTTGCGCCCAGGCTATTCGCAATCATATCCCAGATTGAGAAAAGTCTCCCTGGTACAAAACCCTGGGCAAATTCAAGTCCGATTCCCAGAAGGATCATCAAAAGTGCCAATGCCAGGGCCTTCTTTGCACTTGCAAACCCAAAGAACGGCAGGACTGCCAGCCAGAAATAAGCAAGAAAATGATATAGCTTGTCTGACCACCTGAAATAAAACGGAAACTCAACCTGGGGGACTACGGAGAGATAAGACACTGTGCCGATGGATATGATCCAGACGACAATTACAAATTTTGGAAATGAACACCAATGACTCTTCATGTGGTTTTATCCAGCGGCCTCCAAAGAACTACAGCTGAAATGAAATAGAGCACTAAAGCTATTCCTATAACAAGATTGAAACCAAAATGAACGGACAATATGGTCGCCAGAATGGCGCTTAGAACCGAGGCACAGCCATTTATCCCCCAGGCCCATGGAATAAAATCCGGTCTGGCATAAGCTACTTTCGACAGGCCAAGGGGAAAAGGCATGCCCATGCAAAAGGCCAATGGAGCAATAAGAAGAATGGTAATTGGGATTTTCCATAAGTTTGATAAGTAAATCCAGTGTTGAAACATGAGAGGCAGAAATATCACATAGAGGAAAGAAATAATCCCAATACCTGCAACCGCAGTGGCGATGGGCAACCCGCTGGCGCGCGCGTGAAGCCTTTCAAGATTTTCGGACCAGCGTTTGGAGAAACCACTTCCCAGGCCGGCAAAGATGAGGAAGGCGCATAAAACAGCAGATGCTGAATAAACCGGATGGTGGAGAAAAAGAATAAATTTCTGAATAAATGCCATTTCAATGAATAGGAATGCAAGCCCCAGGCAGAAGAAATAGGAAATAACCCGTCCTCGCTGTCGCCTGGCCATTATATTGCGTGTCAGAAGTGCGAGTGGAAGTAAAACAAGGACAAAGCTCATTATGACAGCCTGAAGGAGTGTTGCAACCAGGACCGGGTAGCCCCATTCAAGCAGTGGCAGCCCGCCTTGTCCTTTAAGTGCCAGGATTTCTCGAAGCGTACGCCACTTGAAAAAGTGAAAAAAATAGGGCCGATCATCAGTAGTGGGGGAGATATGAAATTTGTAACGATTGACAAATTCATCTCTTTCTTTTCCAAGAAGCGCAGTCACTCCTTGATAAAAATATGGTTCTTCCAGGAGATTATATTGATTGACATCAGTTTTCGTGATCCCGGGATAATATACGGCGTCAAATGACCGTTCGTGACAAAAAGATTTTATGGCAGAGATTTCAGCTTTTGAAAACACCCCTTTTTTTAGCAGCAACGTCGTTGTCTTCCAGCTTCGGATCATTGCCAGTTGCTGGCCGGGATCATCCATACCCAATTCTTGACATGCCGTGATTGCGGTCCCAAAAAGCCTTAAAGCATCTTTCGGCGGCACCTTAAGCCAACGGGTAATGGCCAAAAAACCGCCAGGCTTCAGGCGGTGAAAATATTCCTGTAAGGCCTCCACTGTGTAGAGATATGAGGCGTTAAGCGCTCCTGCCCCTGATATGGAGGAGCTGAAAGAGTCCAGCAAAGAGACTTGAATTAAATCATAACTCTTCCTCCCTTTAGTCACAAATCCTCGCGCTTCAGCAAGGTGAACCATGGTTTTGTCTTTTTGGTAAATATGGCCGGCAAAATCGGCATGCATCCGGCGAACGAGGTCTACGACCTGAGGGTTAATTTCAACCGCATCAATACTTTTTGCCTGGTGGTACAGGGCCATTAAAACATCCATTCCACCTCCGGCACCAAGGATCAGGACTTCAGGTTGCTCCAACAGATGGTAAGGGAGAGCGGATGAAAGATAATCTAAATGGGCGATATGCTCCCGGTTACCGTCATACCGTGTGATTGGGCTAAAGGCATCGCCGTCAGTGAAAATGCCTAACTGTGGTGGGGGTTCCATGGAACAGTTCAAACTCAGGCCGGGCGCATATCGAAAAGGAATGGTGGGGCTTTGAACAACTGCAAGCCACCCCAGGGGACTGAAATGTTCACTGAGGATTTTGGTATTAGGAGCACGTAGAGCAAGGCTTAATCCCTTATACTCCGATATCCGAAGGGAAACCCACTCTTGGGGCCAGATAAAAGG
>JAUWMY010000097.1 GCA_030612945.1 Desulfobacteraceae bacterium | reverse complement strand
GTGTTAAAATTTAATAGTTTCGTTGTATTTTGGAAATTTTGCTGCCTGAAAAAGATATGTGCCGGCGCCGAACAGTCTACAAAAGACAAATGTAGGCGTTCATGGGTTCAAAGGTTCAGGGTTCAAACGCTAAATTTCATCTGACGCTGGGATTTTGAATTTCATCCAGTGGGAATTCATGAACTTTAAACAGGCTCCATGGAATTCTGGACTATAGTTTATCCCGACGAACAGGAAGGGTTCAATAGTTGGCGACGATATTTGTGTTTCAAAGGGAGATAATCATGCGTGTATTTCCCTATGCAACAAGAATGGATTAACCCTGAACTTCTGAACCCAGAACCTATGAACGCTTACAGATAAAGTTATGGGGAATTGGGGATATGCCGCCTAAGGCTCTTGAGGTAAACATCGCCGATAGCTGCGTTGATGTGACGGTTGATAAGAGGTACGAAATCCTGAAGGAGGTTATGGGAGAGTATTATGGCCTTAAAAAGGGCGTTCAGACCTTCCTGGAAGAACTCTGCCATCCGTACAAAAACTGGGAATTTATTGTGAAGGAAGCCAGGGCCTATTCGTTAAATTATTTTGACGTGCTAACGACCCATCCCAGAGGACCGGAGGCAGCGAGGCTTTATGTTGACATATTTTTTCAGGCCGTTGATTCTTCTCTTAATGAGTCAGTAAAACTCAACGCGGTGGATAATCTTCTCGTTTTTATTCAGAAACTCATCAGGGATTCGGACAGAAACCTCTTCAGATTTCTGGGTGTGTTGGACTATGCATTTGAGCAGATTCGACAATGCCCGGAAGAAACCTTCTTTCTATTTGTGAAAAGTTTTTATCAATTGGATAAGCTCGGGAGAATCTATTCCCAGTCAGCCCCTTCCGGATCTGATTTCACCGCTATTAACCGCCTTTTGAAAGAATACTACCAATATACCTATCATTACTGGCTCGAACAAGGTGATGCAGGGCTCTGGTTTGAAAAAGAGTCCGGCGATGCCATTGAAGATGCAGGATTGGGTGAGATTTTTAAATCAGTTTCACATAAACAGCTAAAAGCATGGCAAAATGAACTGGCACGCATCAGTGGGAAATCGGATGGGAACCCGGATAAAATTCTGAGCCGACTGGCTAAGCTTCCCGGATACGGTCAGATTGTAGGCCTTTACAATGAGATTCCGCAAAAACTCCTAAGTGCCGGGAGAGATAAAGAGCAGGGGAATCAGTGGAAATTGGTATGCCTTCTCCATATCATGGATCTCACAGGCCTTTCATCAATCCATGAGGAGACCTTAAGAGACATTAATCGAACCCTTTCCTGGCTTATACAGCATGAAAATCCACAGGTTATCAAGCAAGCCCTGGAAAAAACCTTTGCAATTTTAAAAATCAGTGCAGAAAAGTTTCCGGGGACAGCCTTGAACTGTGTTTTGAACATGGGCCGCGGGGTCTATAAGACGGATAAGCACGATCTTGTGGATTTTTTTATGGATTCGGTCGTATCCCTCGGATTCCAGGCACCTGAGATAAAGGGAGTGGGGGATGACTGGCAAGTGCTGGCCAATTCCGCCCATATTCAGAATATTCGCACCTGGCTCGAACTCATTGAACTTGATCCCAAATGGTCTAAAAAGCTGCTGTCCAGTTTGATCATTCACCTTTCATTGAGCGGGGTTTTCATTAGAGATACAGACCTGTTTCCCCGGGATATCACCCGGTTTTTGAACAGCCACATTAACCCTGTCTATAACCTTGCCAGGCAGTTGACCCGTCTTTTTCCTGCCTATTTCAATGACATCGGAGCCGAGGGAAGGCTCAGGGACATCTCCACCAGGATCGATGAAATTTGTCTTCGAAGGGATCCTCTTACTCACTTCCTGAGAAAGCAAAGCCATGTGGAGAGCAGTAATCAGACCGTCGGGCTGATAGAAGGGACCCTGAATTTCTGGAATACCAAGGCCAAAGAAGGGCTAAAGCCTTTTGTGCCCCCCAATATTTATGAGCAGATCGAGACGGAAGGGCCGTACATTGACGGGGTCCATCGGGTTGTCAGCCATATTTATCATACCGAGGGTTTTGACCATGTGACAGGCATGCTGCATGTTAAAGGAGATCGTCTTAAGGAAGAGGTTTCTGACACCCCCGGGGTATCTGATCTTGATATAGAGAGGGTGGAACTGGCCATCACCCTCTATAAGCTCCTTTACCAGAAATACAACCTGGGATTCACTGAAATAGATGGGTATCTGGGCCAGTTACAGGCCAGCGGGTTACCCGATCTTGGAAAACTTAAAAAGGCTTTTGAGGAGGAGGACAGGAAGAAAAAGCTCATAAAACTATTGGCTTACCTCGAAAGACTGAAGGAGGTCATCCTTTCCGGTGAAGGCTATGAGATCAGGGAGGATATTTACAGGAAACGGCATTTTGCAGTGGATATCCCTTCTATGTATGGCAGCTATCATGAGATGAAATTTGATGCACTGGGCCTGTCGTTTCGCCTGGAGAATATGGTGAATGTGATTTTCGAGAATATTGTGGCGGAAATTGATCTGGGACTTATCACTAAGGCCACCTTCTACCAGATTTATGACTACCTTCGCCTATTTGATTTGGCCCTGAAGCTGGATGGCATGTCATCCTTGGAGATGGAAAGGCAACTGGATCTGTTGGCACACTCGCTCCAGGTCAAGGGGTTCTCATTTACCCAGTACTTGGACATCTTTCGTGGTTTTTCCCAAGCTGTAAGCAACATTGTGAACGATTATTTTAATAACATTCATCAGGATAACCTCTCCAGGATCTTGGGGCAGGTGCCTGCCGAAAGGTTAATGGACAAATATCTCCCGTCGGAAAAGGTGGATGACCGTGAAAAACTGGAGCACCGTGTGACAGAAATCTTTTTGCGTGACAGGATTGCTTCTTCCCTGGGCCTTCAGCAGCTTGACCTTTTTCTAAGCCGTATTTTGAACACCCTTTACCAGCAGTCACACGAACTGCCAGGGGAGACTCTTCGCCTGTTGCTCAATTATGACCCTAAAAAGGCAATAACGCCAATTTATCCTGTAAAAAAAGACCTTTTCGACATTATCCATCTGGGTAACAAGGGGCTGAATCTGGTCAAATTAAGACGTTTTGGTATGCCTGTTCCACCGGGGTTTATTATCACCACCGAGGTTTTCAGGTGCCGTGAAATTGTTGATAATTATCCGCCTGCAAAGAAAAACTTTGAAGATCAGGTGGCCTTGGAGGTGGCCGCTGTCGAAAAATTGGCCAGGAAGACCTTTGGTGACCCCAATAACCCCTTGCTTTTTTCGGTGAGGAGCGGGTCATCCATTTCTCAACCGGGTATGATGGATACGTTCCTTGATGTGGGGATCAATGAGGAGATTGTTCTTGGGATGGTTGCCCGGACAGGGAATGAGTGGTTTGGGTGGGATACGTATCGGAGGTTTCTCCAGTCCTACGGCATGGCTTTTGGCCTGTTAAGAGATGATTTTGATGCCATTATTGATGATTTCAAACAACGCCTGGGTGTGCCCTTTAAAAAAGACTTTGCTGGCCTGCAAATGAAGGCCATTACAATGGCTTACAAGTCGCTTATACAGGACAGCGGCATAGAGATAGAATTGTCCCCTTCTGGTCAGCTTCACGTGGCGATTCAAAAGGTGTTTGATTCCTGGAAGACGCCAAAGGCAGAAACGTACCGCAGGATCATGAGCATTTCCGATGATTGGGGCACGGCTGTTACAGTACAAGCCATGGTTTTCGGCAATTTTTCCAGTGAATCAGGGGCCGGGGTCTTTTTCACACACAACCCGCGGTGGTCCGGGGACATGGTGACCTTGTGGGGTGACTTCAGCCCTGGAAATCAAGGAGAGGACGTGGTTTCAGGACTGGTCAGCACATATCCCGTTTCAATAAAGCAGGCCGAGATCGAAAACAGGCCGAAAGATACTGCCCTTGAGACCTCATTCCCGGCTATCTATCAGACCATGAGTGATTGGGCAAATGACCTTTTTTATGAGAGACACTGGAGCCCGCAGGAGATGGAATTTACATTTGAAAGTCCTGACACAGAGGACCTTTATTGTCTCCAGACCAGGGATATGGTCATAAGGGAGAGGACCAAGGTCTATTCTTTTGATATGGCCCAGGAAAAGCACGTTAAGTTCCTCGGGCATGGTATTGGGGTGAGCGGAGGGGCCATGACCGGGAGAATAGTATTCACTCTGGAAGAGATCAAGCATTGGCGCAAGGCAGAGCCTGAAACTTCACTGATTATCGTCAGGGGTGACACGGTTCCGGATGATATCAGGGAGATCCATGAGGCCGACGGCCTGCTCACGGCTCGGGGAGGTTCCACTTCACATGCCGCAATTGTAGCGCACAGGTTAGGTAAGACCTGTGTTGTGGGATGCTCAAACCTGGTCTGTCTGGAGAGACAAAAGACCTGCTCATTTAATCAGGAATTCCTGAAATCAGGTGACTGGGTCAGCATTGACGGCCTGGAGGGGTCTGTGTATTCAGGCAAAATGAAGATTAGGAAGGTTGAAAGTAGTTAAAACCTCAATTATTTATAGGTGAGAGGACAATGGAAGATCTGTTGGGAAATGGCAAGAACAGTGGACTGAAACTGGGTATCAATGGGCTTGGAAGAATAGGGAAACTTACACTGTGGCACCATATTGCCAGAAAATATTTTGATGAAGTGGTGGTCAACGTGGGGCGAAATGTGGGTGCGTCGCTAACAGACCTTGCCCACTATCTGGAAAGAGATTCTACTTATGGATCCCTTGGTGGATATCTTTTTGGACATAGGGCACATAAGGTAATCAAGGACTTGAACGAAACAGCCGGAACCATGACTGTCGACGGCGTAAAAATTACGGTCTTGCGGCGGTTTAGAAATCCAAAAGATATTGACTGGCGGGAGCATGGTGTAAAGCTGGTGGTGGATACAACAGGGCAGTTCCTTGATCCGACCGTTTCTTCTGATGGCCCAAAAGGATCCATAAGAGGTCATTTCGAAGGGGGGGCTATAAAAATCATTGCCTCGGCCCCTTTCAAAATAAAGGATGAGACAAAACCCATGCCCGATGATGCCGTGACTACGGTCATGGGTATCAATGGAAATGATTATGATCCCCGTGCGCACAGGATTATTTCCAACGCATCGTGCACAACGACCTGCCTGGCACACATGATGAAACCCCTGTTGGATTTTTTTGGCCCCCAAAGAATCCTTTCCGCTTCAATGTCAACCATTCATGCCGTAACAGGCTCGCAGGAGGTGCTTGACCGGCTTCCCAAATCGGGGGCAAGCGATCTGAGAAAGAACCGGAGCATCATGAACAACATAATATTGACCAGCACAGGGGCTGCGAAGGCACTTGCGCTTGTGATTCCTGAGATGAAACAGATTGGTTTTATTGCTGAATCTGTGAGGATTCCCAGTACTACGGGATCATTGATTATCCTGGTGGTGAACCTTCAGGAAGAACCTTCCGGTGAATCGATCCGGAGGGAGGTGATTAATACCATTTACAGGGAGGCTGCCGCTCGTGATTCCCATGGTTATCTTCACTATACAGAGGAACAAAATGTTTCCTCCGATATTATCGGTCTTCCCAGGGCTGCGGCCATCATCGAGGGACATGAAACCCATACACGCACAGCCGATGTCAGCATAGACTTGCAGAAAGTGTGTCAAACGGGAGAGCAGCCCGCCCCAGTCAGATCAGATCAAGGTAATCAGGACATACTGAAAGTTGCGATCACCCAGACGGTTATTTATGGGTGGTATGATAACGAACTGGGCAGCTATGTGAATATGCTGGGAGATCGCACGGTGTCGGTAGCGGAGGCTATGTAAAAGACTCATCACAATCGATCAAGGACCCCTCGAATTATGAATACAATTCACATTCTGCCAGAAAAGGTGGCATCTCAAATCGCAGCAGGCGAGGTTGTGGACAGGCCCGCTTCTGTTGTCAGAGAATTGATTGACAACAGTATTGATGCTGCCGCGGATAGGATTTTTGTGAGAATTGAAATGGGCGGGAAGGGCTTGATCAAGGTTAATGATAACGGCGTGGGCATGTCCAGAGACGATATCCTTTTGTGCGTGGAAAGATATGCCACAAGCAAGATAGAGACAGCTTCAGATCTTTTTTCTGTTAAATCTTTTGGGTTCAGGGGGGAGGCGCTCCCAAGCATTGCGTCTGTATCCCGGACAGAAATTGTTTCACGCCCCAAAGACCAGCTTGCAGGTCACAGGCTGAAGATTGCGGGTGGAAGACTCATTTCCATAGAGGAAACAGGCGCGCCTGCCGGCACAATCATTGAAGTGAGGAACCTTTTCTACAATATCCCGGCCAGGCGGAAGTTTCTGCGTGCCGTGAGAACTGAAACAGACCATATTATTGATGTCTTCTCGCGGGTTGCACTGCCGTTTCCCGGTATTGCCTTTAAGCTGGAAGACGCTGGAAAAACGATCATGAATCTTCCAGCCTCTGATCAGCACATACAGCGGCTCCATTCCTTGATGGGACGGAAAGTGGCAGGGGCCATGATAGAGGTGCAAGAAGAAAACCATGATCTGGGCATCAGCGCCTATTTAGCCCCTCCGGACCTTAGTAGAACCAGGGGGGATCGTTTGTTCGTTTATGTAAACGGCCGGAATATCAGGGATCGACTTGTGACTAAGGCTGTGCTGGATGGCTATGGACAACGACTCATGAAAGGGCAGTATCCTCAAGCCGTTATTTTTATAGAAATTGATCCTTCAAAAGTGGATGTCAACATACACCCAACCAAACAGGAGGTACGATTCCACAATAGCCGTGATGTTTTCCAGTCTATCGTTTCCACTGTTGGAAAAGCCCTTGGCCAGAGCTTTCACCCCTATATTAGTCCAAAATCTCAGCAGGAAGGCAGCTTTTTTCAAAAGGAAGCCCTTAGTATATCTGAGCCAGTTTGGAAGTATTACCAGACAGAACAAAGTCCGGTGGCCCCTTTTAAAGTGGAGGAGCACGAACAGTCCTTGATTAAAGAAACCCCCCGGGTAATCGGTCAATTGGGAAATACCTACATCCTGTGTCAAGTGACGGATGGGCTTTTGATGGTTGATCAACATGCGGCACACGAAAGAATCGTTTATGAAAATCTAAAAAATGGGGCTAAAAGCTCGCGGATTGAAGCCCAGACCCTCCTGATACCTTTTAGGCTCGAGCTAAGTACAAAAGAGCAAAGGATTGTTCTGGAAAACCGTGATCAGTTGAATCGTCTCGGCATTGAACTTGACCATTTCGGGGGCAATACGTTTTTGTTGAGGTCGGTCCCCGCAATCTTAAAGAATGTTGAGTGGGATGCTTTTTTGTCGGAACTCATAACAGAACTGGAGGATGACAAACTGGATGATGACATTGTCCTGGATAAAGCCTTGACGGTCATGGCCTGTCATGGGGCAATCCGGGCAGGCCATCCAATGACTCATGAGGAAATCAGCCATCTCCTGAGTGAGTTGGAAGAAATGGAAATACCCACAAATTGCCCGCATGGAAGACCCATATTCAAGCACTTCACCTATTATGAAATTGAGAAGATGTTTAAGAGGATTGTGTGAATTAGTAACCGTTCAGGGGTTCATAGGTTCAGGGGTTCAAGGTTCAATTTTCGTCTACAGAGTGCATTTGGGTTACGTATTTAGTGCCCGACCGAAAACTGGTATTTTGCCCAATCTCTTCGTCAAGGCTAATCCAAAATTTGGAGCTAAATTGGCAATTACTTGGGGAAATGAGCATTTTTAATCCCGCTTTTAGCGGGAAACGTTGAACGCTGAACCTGTGAACGGTTACGTGCAAGATACCAAATACCACTTAATTAATCCCTTAAACCACCAGCTTAGCGGGATTGTCCCAGCTCTGCTATGGGTGTTAGATAG
>JAUWMY010000438.1 GCA_030612945.1 Desulfobacteraceae bacterium | reverse complement strand
ATACCGCCAATGGCCTTTTTGTCTTGTCCCTGCCCGGGAGACGGCAGGGAATCGATAACCAATACGGATTGCCCCCTCTTTGCAAACTCCAGGGCCACTGGAACACCGATGGAACCGCTCCCAATGACAATTAGATCATAAGTTTTTTTCATTTCTTTTTCATTAAATAATATTGGAAAACACCCCAAGTGGAGCTTCAACAAAAACAGGTCTCATTGTGTTTAAGGTTACCTCTTCCAAACGCACTTCCTCTTCTTTAAACATCTGCAGGATCAAGTTTTCACATGTTTTGCCACCACATGCTCCCATTCCTGCCCTGGTAATTGCCTTTATTTGATTCAAATCTCTTATACCAAGCCTGATCAATTTGCGTATTTCACCGGCAGTTATTCTTTCGCACCGGCAAACGACTGCATCGTCAGAAATCCTGTCTAATTTGATTTCACCTTCAGGCAACGTAACCCCATCTTTTTGAATCCGAAACCCTGCAACCTGTTTGGCTATATCTTTTGGAACCCGCACCTTTATTATCTGGGTTTTTCTCGATTTCTTACCGATAGCCGTATCTATGACAATTGCCTCCTGAAGCCGGCTCCCCTCATAATCCGTTAAAGGGACTGCGTCACCCTTTTTGTATTCATAGTTATATACTTCATAGGCCAGGGAAACTGTTGGATTCTCCTGATCCTCACGGTAATCTACCAATGAAATTGCCAGGCCAGGACAGACGAACAGGCATTTGTTGCAACCAATACATTCACTATTGACACCCTGAGGTTTTTCCAAAAATGAATCACCGGGAATATGAATAACTCCTTGCTTACACACCGAAACACATGGGTTACATGGGATTTGCTGGTGACAGTGGATGACCGGAGTGACACCTGTTTCAGGGGAAGAATCATCAGTGGGTGTGGTAATGGGCCCGGGAGGACTTTTAAGCAGGTCTGTCTTTTCATACCACTCTTTTGGGACAGGTTTATCTTCTTTGCCCAGGACCCTGGCAATTTCCAAACCGGCTATCTTGCCATTAAACATGGCGGAGGATGCCTCAGCAATTTCCTTTGCATCCCCGGCCGCAAATACATTCATTCCAGCCTGCTCTGCTTGTTTGAAAAATTCATTTACGGGACTAAGCCCTACTGCAATTAAAACAGTATCACATTCATAGGTCTTTTCTGTCCCGGCAATTGGTCTAAAATTTTCATCTATTTTGCCTACTGTTATCGACTCCACATGTTCTTTTCCATTGGCCGATAAAATTGTATGACCGGTATATATCGGCACACCCAGTCTTTTTATCTTATCCGAATGCACCTTATAACCACCACATTGAGGTAATGCCTCGACTAACCCGATAACATCAAGGCCTGCCTGTAAGGCATGATACGCAGCTATTAATCCTACATTTCCGCCTCCCACTACAAGAAGTCTTTTTGCAGGTTTTACAAGATCTCTATTGACAAGGGTTTGAAAGGCTCCGGCTCCATAGATGCCCGGGAGAGTATTTCCTGGGAATACTAAGGACTTTTCCCTTGCCCCTGCCGCATTGAGAACAATCCCTGGGTTCACAATTGCATAATTCTTTCCGTTGGTCACAACTCCAACCTTTTTATCGCTAAACACATATAATACAATGCTGTTGAGCCACACCTTCAAAGATTGGTATTTTTGCAGTTCATCCTTAAGAATTGTCGCAATATCTATCCCTCTGGTTCCGGCATAACAGTCATCAATTGAGCCAAAAAACTTGTGTGTTTGAAGAACTAACTTCCCCCCTAATCGATCCTTATCATCAACAATGAGGGCTTCAACCCCTTTTTCACCTAACTTTAGCGCAGCCGAAAGACCGGCAGGACCGCCCCCCACTATTAACACATCTGTCTCAATTTCTTTGATATCAGAAAATTGAAAATTATCGACAGCTTTCGGAAGCTCCGGTATTCCTTCAACACTTTCCACAATCATATTTTTCTCTACTTTGGTCATGCAGGATTTTACCGGAATCCCATTGGCTATAACTGCACATTGGGCACACTGCCCGTTGGCACAAAACATTCCCTGCGCAGAGCCATCTTTTGCATGATGACCAAAAACATGAATCCCATTTGCAAAAAGGGCAGATGAAATCACTTCACCTTCATTGGCCTCAAGTTTCTGGCTATTCCAGTAAAAATGGATTTTTCTTCTCTCAGGAATACTGAGAATAGGATGTTTTTCAATACGCCGTTCAGCTGACATTGGATCTTTCTCCATATACTATGTGCTTAGCACCTTGACTTTTTTGTTCGTTTTCCTCCATTATCCGGTTAAACCGATATACGTGATGCTGGGCCAGTAGATGAGCCTTGGCTGCCTGGCCCTTTTCTACTGCCTCGACTATTTCACACAGATCCTTGTAGTTTTCCCATAGGAGTCTTTCTTCTCTTGGGAGAAACTGATCAAAGTAGCGATGTATGTTATCGTAAATCGTCTGAAGAACCCATTCATATATGGGATTTCCGGCAATATTAGCCAACGCCATATGCACCCGGTTGTCCACCAGGATAAACTCATCCCAGCCAGCGGCCCCTTCCTCAAGGTGGGTCTTCGCATCCACCAAAAGTTTCTTCAGATGCTGGATATCCTCACTTTTGGCCCTCTCCACAGCAAGACCTGCAACAATTCCTTCCACTCCTTCGCGAAATTCAGCAAGATCCCTCAGAGAAACCCTCTGAAACCGTATAAGCAGGTCCAGACTTTCACTGACCTCATAGGTGGTCAAGGCCTTCACAAAGGCCCCGCCGCTTACACCAGTCCTGATAGTAATCAAACCTTTCTGTTCCAGGACTCGCAAGGCCTCCCGAAGTGTTCCCCTGCTGGCGCTAAATATCTCCTTAAGTTCTCTTTCCGCAGGCAGTTTGCTTCCGGGCTTGAGTTTACCCTTAAGAATAGCCTCTTGAACTTGTTCGACCACGTCCTGAAAAATTCTCCCCTGCTTGGCTTCACGAAACATCTCGAAACTCCTTTAGAATGGTTTAACCATTATCATGTTTTATTTCTTTTGTCGAGACTATTTTTAGGCCCTTTGAAAAATGGTGAGTACTCAATAAGATTTTTCCTACCCTGAACTCCACACCCAAGATCTCAAAAATGCTCACAATATTTCTTGAATTCTGTTTTACCATATGGTATATAAAACCATATGCAAGCAAAGCTGATCTATCGGGAAAAATATTTCTATGCTGACGGTGCTA
>JAUWMY010000096.1 GCA_030612945.1 Desulfobacteraceae bacterium | reverse complement strand
CCCGTTAGTATTAGCGGGGCTCAGCAGAAAGGAAAATACTTTCTCTGCGTTCTTTGCGTCTCTGCGGTGAACACCTACTGAAAACTCAGGGACCGTCTTCACGTTCTTCTTCCCTGAGCAGCAAATCACTTTCTTCTTTTTTGCCAATCAAATCGCCCGCCTGAGTCCGGGCCAGCCGGAAACCGGTTGTACGATATCTGCTGGCGGGGTGGCCAATGTTCCGATTGGCAGAGCGGCATGAATATTCGTCTCCGAACCAGCTCCCGCCCCGGCGGATCTTTCCTGTTCCGGAGTCAGGGCCGAGGGGGGCTGTCACAGCACTCGTTGGGTAATCTCCATGCCAGTGAATACACCATTCCCACACATTACCGTGCGTGTCATAGAGCCCCCAGGCATTGGAAGGATAACTCTTTACAGGGGCTGCACCATCAACGGCCATTTCCTTTGATTTTACATATTTAAGGCATTCTCCTGATTTGCTGCTGTTATTACTGTACATGGCTTTGGTGCAATCAATCCTGTTACCCCAGCTATAGGCAGTGGATGTCCCTGCCCTGCAGGCATATTCCCATTCTGCCTCTGTTGGCAGTCGATAAACCCCCTCTTTTTGTGCATTTAGCTTTTTTATAAATTTTATGCAATCATACCACGACACCCTCGTTACCGGCATATCATCCGTTCCCTTTCGCCGGCCGAAAAACCGCTTTCCCATGACGGCCCACCATTGTTTCAAGGTCACTTCAGTGGTCTGCATATAAAAAGGCCTGCTGATTGTGACCGGATGCTGCACCTCACTTTTTGACCGATGGCGTTCATCCTGTGGGCTCCCCATGATGAATGTTCCTGCCGGGAGCAAGATGAATTCCATACCCAATGAATTGCGAAAGACCTTCTCGGAAGCAAGCACCGTGGCAGGCACAAAAATGCATGCAAGCACAACAACAAAAAATAGGAATAATAGTTTTGTTAGTTTTTTTAACATCTTGGTCTGTACCTTCGTAACATCTCAAAAAGTTTGGGTGGAGTTTATCCCTGGCCCAGCCCTGTCTTTAAGGGTTTTAGTTTTATGATTTCAACTTCCTAAGAATTTAAGATAAAGCGGCGTATTTACGGCAAGTCGCACCTCCCGATCCCGTCCAGGTCTCGGGACGGGGAGGGCGGGCCGTAAGGATTTTATAAAAGGCTTACGCCTAAACTCCGAAAAGCTGTACAGCCATTGTCATTCGCTTAAGGCAATAATCCGGTTGTGAGCGCCCAAACTTTTTGAGATGTTACGTACCTTCTCAATATATCATAATATTGACTGATCACCCATTTTCCGCATAGAAACAGGCCACCCAGTGGGAATCATCCGTTTCTTTTAAAAGGGGTATTTCCAGGCTGCATTTAGTCTTGTTGGCGACCCTGCACCTGGTGAAAAAAGGACATCCCTCATGTTCAGAAGCCTCTCTCTCCACGGGGAGTAAGGTATTATAGTGATTTACCTTGCCGGACAGTCCAAATTTGGGCAGCGCATCAATCAGGGCCTTGGTATAGGGATGTCTGGGCTTTTGTATAACTTGATCTGCGCTCCCCAGTTCCATCATGTTTCCCTTATATATCACGGCGATACGATCGCAGAGATAGCGGGCAGCCGACAGACTGTGGGTGATAAACAGGAGTGTTACCTGGGATTTTTCCCGCATCTCGATCAGGATGTTGAAGATCTGGGCTGAGATGGACGCATCAAGCATGGAAGTGGGTTCATCAGCCACCACAAAATCAGGGTTCAGCACCATGACCCTGGCAATGGCAACCCTTTGTCTCTGCCCACCGCTAAGCTGATGAGGATAACGGTTAACAAAATCATCGGGTGGCGAGAGGCCTACAGATTTCATTGTCTCCCATACTGCGTCTTCTCTGGCCTCGGCATTTCCTATTTTATGGATAACCAAAGGCTCTGAGATCGTATCAAAGACCGAAAGCTGGGGGTTGAGAGATTGATAAGGGTCCTGAAAGATCATTTGGATCTTGCGGCGAAAATCTTTCAGTCCCTTTCCCTTGAGCCCTGCCATTTCACTGCCATTCAGGTATATCCTGCCTTCCTCCGGTTTTTCCAGTCTGACAATCAGACGGCCGGCTGTGGTCTTTCCGCTCCCGCTTTCTCCAACAAGACCAAATATCTCCCCCTTTAATATCTTGATGGATATCTTATTGAGGGCAATGATCTCATTCCCGTGCGTACCGAAAAAGGAACCCCTGGATGTGTATTTTTTAACTATATGGTCAAGCTCAATGATGGTTTCTTTGCCGTTATTCATCTTCATTCGCAAAAATTCAGCCGTCTGTTTTTTTTGACAGGATTGACAGGATGAACTGGATTGTCTTAATCTTGTAAATCAAAAGATATATCCTGTTTTTGAGGGAATCTACTACTGATAGTCTCATAAAAAGTCTATCCACCTTTCATTGCGACGAGCGTAGCGACGAAGCAATCTCCTTATTTTAACCAGTGAAAACGTAAGTTCTCAATAACTCCGGTTTGTATCAGGAAAATCCCCCTCAATCCCCCTTTGCAAAAGGGGGAAGGATTCGGTGTGCCCGGACTCTTATTGAGATATTGCGTTACAACCACTGAGATTGCTTCGCTTAGTTCGCAATGACGCTATTTTCGACTTTTTACGAGCGTATCAATACTGTTGTAACCCAGGATTTATAAAGGGATGCACAGGAAACAAAAAATCTTGTTTATCCTGTAATCCTGTCTAAAGGTTCTTTTAATTAATGAACTATTCCCTGCAATCTGCACCACACTGATAACAGAGGGTCTTGTGCCGCGGCGAAGTTTCAACCCACACAGCCTCCCCGGTTTTACATGCTGCCTTTGCGCCAGGGCAGCGGTCACGGAAGCGGCATCCGGAAGGGGGATGAATCAGATTCGGCGTTTGCCCCGGAATGGGCATGAGCCGGCCCTTTTCCCCTGTCAACGTGGGATAGGATGACAGGAGTGCCTTTGTATAGGGATGCGCCGGATTATTGAAGACCTCTTCCCTGGAACCGTGCTCCACCAGCTTGCCCGCATACATAATACCGATATCATGACACACGTCTGCCACGATTGAGATATCATGGGAGATAAAGATCATGCTGATCCCGAATTCTTTTTGCAGGTTCATGATCTCCTTAAGAATCTGATCCTGAACAATCACATCCAGGGCTGTTGTGGGTTCATCCGCAATAATCAGCCTGGGTTTACAGGCCAGCGCCATGGCAATGATTGCCCGTTGCTTCATCCCTCCACTGTATTGGTGAGGGTAATCTCTCATGCGGTCTTTTGGTATTCCCACAAGTTGAAAAAGCTCTTCCACCTGTTCAAATGCCTCTTTTTTGTCAATGGAGGCATTATGTGTAAGTATGGCCTCTGCAATCTGTTCGTGAACGCGGTGGACCGGGTTCAGGGCATTCATGGCGGCCTGAAAGATCATGGCTATTTTCTGCCACCTGATTTCCCTCATCTCTTCATCTGACTTTTGCAGGAGGTCTGCACCATCAAAAAGCATGCGACCTTCCCGAATCACCCCATTGGGGGGAAGTAGCCTCATCAGGGCCATACCCAGTGTGGTTTTTCCACACCCGGATTCTCCAACAAAACCGAGGGACTTCCCTTCTTCCAATGAAAAAGAGACGTCCTCCACTGCATGGAGATAGCCCTTTTGGGTGTGATAACCTATGCTAAGATTCTGTACTTCTAATAATGCCATCTGTAATCGTTCATCTTTGAATAAATATTTGACAGGATAACCCCGCCATGCGCGGGGCAGGCATGGATAGACATGATATAAATCCCGTTATAAAATCGCTTTGCGATTTTATACAATGCGAGTCCTGCGCTTCAAAAAGAAAAAACCAAGAAATCCAGTTAATCTAAAAAACACTTAAAATGTCTAATGTTATCTAAAGTGCCTAAAGTTAAAAAATTTCAACACATAAATTTAGCTCACTTTAGACGCTTTAAGCGAATCTGCTCAGTAACTCGGGGATAAAACCCTTACGGGTAAACTCCGAATAAGGAATTTAGGCGTAAGCCTTTTATTTTTCCCCTGAATATTGAATAATTACCTTTAAACGAATCTGCTCAATATCAAGGGGACAAAAAACAATCATCCCCAACCCATACCCTCTTCCCTGGCTAAAACTCGCGATGGCAGGCAAGTTAAAGTAAATCGTAAAACCAAAGATTAAAAATAAGAGATCAACAGGACAAACAAAATTATCCTGTCATTCCTGTCAAAAAAACCTTGCCATCTTACTCGGTCCCTGCCTCTTTTCTTAACCTTGGATCAAGCACCTCATCCATTGCCCGGCCCAACATGTAAAAAGCCAAAGTAATCAGGGAGATGCAAATGCCCGGCGGCAGAAGCCAGTATGGGGCCTTGAACATGTGCCCTGTTTTCCACACCCATTGAAGCATCATACCCCAACTGACCGTACTGGGGTCCCCAAAGCCCAGAAAGGCCAGGGCCGCCTCAATGATAATTGCTGAGGTTACCCTAAAGGTCATGTAAAGAAAGGAAAGCGGCAACACGTTTGGCATGATATGCCTGAAAATGATTCTTGTATGCGAGGCCCCGGCCACTCTTGCGGCCTCAATGAAAGGTCTGTGCTTCAGGGAGAGGGTCTGGGCCCTGATCACCCTTGAGACCCCCGGCCACCGGAACAATGCAATGATCAAAACAATGGTCCATATGGTGAGCTGACCGAATAGTGCGGCAAGCATCAGCACCACCAGCATGGTCGGCATGACCATGATCATGTCTGCCAGTCGCATAAGAAACGTGTCAGCGAATCTCCCCATATACCCGGCAACCATTCCTATGGCCGTGCCAAGAACGATACTCATAAATGCGGCTGAAACCCCCACCAGAAACGCAACCCTGGTACCGGCCAGGAGCTGGCTCAGGAGATCCCGGCCCATGAAATCGGTCCCCAGCCAGTGCGTGAGGCTCGGACCCGTCGATTTGGTGATCTCAGGGTCCACCCCTGTCATGGGTTGATACATGGGGTCTATTAGAGGCGGAATAAAGCTCAAAATGGCCATCAAGGCAAACATGACCAGCAGGCTAAGGCCAATCCTGCCAAGGAGATTCTGCTTATAGATTGCCCACCCACCCCGGAGACGGTCCATCCATGGGAATCTCTTTAAATGCCTTTTATGGGATTTCTCCATACTCAATAAACCATCCCGCTACTGCGGGATGGTCCCAGTTCTGCTATTCGTGTTAGATAGTGGTGTGATGCCCTATGAAATAAAGTTCAAATGACAAAATCCAAATGTCAAATCAAATCCAAAACCCCAATGTCAAAATGTTTTCCAAAACGATCAGTTATTTATCTTTTTCGTAAGTTCTAAATAAGTCCGGTTGGTATTGGAAAAATCCCCCTCAATCCCCCTTTGCAAAAGGGGGAAGCCGTCGGAATGCCCGAACTTTTTTAGATGTTACTCTTTTACCCATTGTTCATCTTCACCAGTGTAGGCTGCGTTTGAATTAATGGGTGGACATATATTTTTAGCATTTGTCATTTAACATTCATTTGAAATTTGGGCTTTGACCTTGGTCATTTAAATACATTTTATTTACATATTTGGACCTTTTAGTGTCACCATTCAAGCCATCCCTTTTTAGGGATGGGAGTTAACTTAATACCGTATCCGCGGGTCAAGGTAGGCGTAAAGGGTGTCCACCACCAGATTGGAAATGAGGACTACGATTGCAATAAGCAAAAAACAGGCCTGGGCCAGGGGGTAATCATTCTGGCTCACTGACATGACAAGCTCCCTGCCTATGCCTGGCCAGGTGAAAATTGTTTCAGTGAGGGCGCCCCCGTTGATGGAAAAGGCCAGGCTAAGGCCCACGCTTGTCACCACAGGTAAAGCAGCATTGGGTGCGGCATGATGGTTTCGAATCACCTTTTCAGGGAGGCCTTTGGCCCTTGCAGTAAGAATATAATCCTCTTTGAGTGTTTCCAGCATACTGCTGCGCATGATCAATAAATAGGAGCCGAAATGTACGAGAAAAAGGGTGGTCAGGGGGAGAATCATATGATGGAGAACATCCAGGATCTTGGTAAAGATACCTGCATCCGGGTCAAGCCATACCTCCTCCGAAAGTATACCCGTGATGGGAAACCAGTCCATCTTGTATGCAAACACCCAGATCAGTATCAGGCCTAACCAGGGAAGAAAAACAGTATGGGTGACCAATGCGCCTATGGTCATTAACGTGTCTGTTGTTTCTCCCTTGTGCCACGATGCGATCTTGCCCAAAAATACACCCACCAGGGCGGCAAGTATAATGGCCGTGGTAAAGAGCAGAATGGTATTGGGCAACCGGGCCCATATAATTTCAATTACAGGTTGTCCGTAATGAAAGGACTCGCCAAAATTGCCAGTGAAAAAGTTCTTCAGATAATATAAATATTGCATCCCGAGGGGTTTATCGAGGCCCAATTGGGAGATAAGGTGTTCCGCATCTTCCGATGTCATATCCGGATCCACCATTCTTGAGATAGGATCTCCGGGGGCCAGACGGAAAAGTAGAAACAGGACCGTAATGATCACGAAAAAGATAATCGCGATCTGAATCAGTCGCCGGCCTATGTATTTCCACAGTTCCATTCTATACTGACTTCTTTTTTATCAACTTATTTCGTAAGTTCTCAATAAGTTCGGGTGGAGTTTATCCCTGGCCCAGACCTGATTCGTAACGCATATGTTCTATCACTCCAGTTTTGTAAATATTGTGGGGACAATAGCTACGTCCCTGGATGTCGCGCCTCCCGATCCCGTCCCGGTCTCGGGACGGGGAGGGCAGGCCGTAAGGATTTTATAAAAGGCTCACGCCTAAACTCCAAAAGGATAGACAGTTATTGTAGTTCGATCAAGGCATTGATCCTGTTGTGATCGCCCGGACTTATTGAGAAGTTACCTCATTTTGGTTTAAGCTCGCAAAAAGACCAGAGATTTCCGATTCCTTCAAGCGTTTCCACCCACCCGGTGAATTTATCCTCTCTCACAGCCTCAATCAAATCCGGGGTGTAGAGAGGGATGTAGGGCACATCGCGTAAAATAATCCTTTGCATTTCCCGGATCAAGTTCTGCCGCTTCTCCTTATCCATGGCGGCAGCAGATTCATCAGCAATCCTGTCAAAATCAAGATTATGATACCCGGCTTTGTTGCCACCACGTTTTTTGTCCTGTCCTGAATGGAAAAACTTTCTCATCCAGTCAGGATCAATATCCAGCCTTCCGTAAGCCAGGATAAATGCATCAAAATCATGCTGGTACTTGACCTTCTGGATCAGAGATCCGAAGGCCATCGGCTTGGCAGAGACACGAATGCCTATCTCTTTGAGCCATTCCTGGATAATCATTCCGCTCATGGCCCGGAGGGGATCATAGTCAGCGGGCGGAGTTAAGATGGTGAATTTTTTCATTGGTTCCCCGTTTGGGAGGCGGATTCCTTTGCCCTTGACCAACTTCCCTGCCTCATTAACGGGCGGCACTTTCCAGGTATACCCTGCCTTCTTTAGAATCTCATAGGCCTTTTTGATCCTCTCCTCCCTGGTAAGCCCTTCACCGTACCGGGGTAAATCAGTACATAGCCAGAACTTGTTGGCGGGTGGTATGACAGAATCCATCCGGGTCGCGCGCCCTTGAACAATTCGAGTAATTATAAACTCCTTGTCAATGAGTATAGCAACTGCCCACCTGAGGTTCACGTCGCTAAAAGGCAGCTTTCTGAGATTGAAGCCCCAGTAGTAAAGGGCGCTTCTTTCGTTAGAAAACAGCCTTATTTCAGGCTCTTTTTCAAGGTCTTCGAGATATCCCGGCTGAATGCCACACCAGAACATGTCCATAGTCCCTTTTTTCAGGGCAAGGACGGCGGCATCGGATGTCCCGAAAAACTTGAAAATAATCCCATCAATGTTAGGGCCCAGCATCCGGCCGCATATCTTTTGACCGGTCCCGAAGAAGTGCTTGTTTTTCTGGACAAAAAGGAATGCCCCCTGTCGCC
>JAUWMY010000015.1 GCA_030612945.1 Desulfobacteraceae bacterium | reverse complement strand
TTGGTTGCGGCCCCTATAAATTCAAAGATTTCAACAAGGCCAAGGGAAACTACCTCTACGAAGCATTTGATGACTATTACCAGGGCCGGCCAAAGGCGGATCGCCTTATCTACGTCAAGGCAGGAAAACCCCTCATTACCCTGTCTACCGGCAAGGTTGACCTGGCAAACATCAAGCCTGACATGGCCGAATCCTTGGAGAAAAAGGGAATGGTCATCCTCAAAAATGCCCGAGGCTGGAACAAGAAGCTTATGATAAATCACAAGAAGAAGCCCTTTAATGACAAGCGCTTTCGCCAGGCTTTGGCCCACGCCATCAACCAGCAGGAAATTATCGACAAGGCCCACCGGGGATTTGGCTCTCCAGCGTCCTTCGGCCTGCTCTCCCCGGATCATGAGTTCTACAACCCAAGCACCCCAACCTATGCCCCTGATCCGGCCAAGGCCAGGCAGATATTGGAATCCCTGGGGTATGTAAAGGGCTCGGACGGGTTTTACGCCAAGGACGGCAGGCCCTTGAAAATCGAGATTCTATCCTCAAACATTACCGTGGCCGGTGAATCCGTTATGGACCGTGACGGCGAGGTGATCAAGCGGCAATTAGAGGCGGTAGGTATCCATGTTGATCTGGTTAACCTGGAGCAGGCCACTACAGATGCACAGGTCAAAAAGTGGGATTTTGATCTGGCTATCTCCGGGCACGGAGGTCTGCTGGGCGATGCGAGGATACTTAACAGGATGATTAACCCCAAGGTCACGGGCTCGGTCAACTCGGCCCGCTTCGGGGGCAATAAGGAACTGCTCAAGATGCTTAAGGCCCAGATAGCCGAGATGGACACTGAAAAGCGCAAGACCCTGGTCTTCAAGATACAGGAGATCTACGCCGACGAAGTACCGGCCATTTCTCTTTATTATCCGGCCTCAATGGCCGCCTATAATCCCAAAAAGGGGATCAAGTGGTATTATACCCAGGGTGGCATTGGCTTGGGCATCCCAATTGCCCAGAACAAGATGTCGCTGGTAAAGTGAGGCCGGCCAGAGCATGACTGACAGTGCAACTCATTCCGCACCAAGACGGCTGGGCCTTATCATTACCTTTGGCCTGGCCGCCCTGGCCATGATCTACCTGAGCTATTCGCTTCCGCGTCTTCTGCCGGGCGATTTTGTGACAGCAATGTACTCAAGTTCTCACGTAACGCTCACGGCCGAACAGGAGGCAGAGCTTCGGGCCTACTACACCGAAGAACCGGGCTTCGGACGTTACCTGGTAAAACTGGCCAGTCTGGACTGGGGATATTCCTATGCCTTTTTGACCCCTGTCTCAGCTCTTTTTTTCGGGGCATTACCCTGGACTCTGCTGTTACTGGGCACGGCTCATGTCATCTCCATGTTCGTCGGGTTCGTTACTGGCGTGGAGGCGGCCTGGCGGAGGGATAGCCATCTGGAAAGAAGTATGGTTGGGGGCATGACTGTCCTGGAGGGGGTGCCTGAGATCAGCACCGGGGTTATCCTCCTGGTGGTCTTTGCCCTCCATTTAGGATGGTTCCCGGCGGCCGGGGCCGAGACCGCTTATGCTGAAGTATCATTATTGGCCCGGTTGGCCGATGTAGGACACCATCTGGCACTGCCCCTGGCCACGCTGGTGCTTGCCTACTTCCCGGGTAATTTCTTGCTGACCCGCAACAGCATGGTCATGGTCATTAAACAGTCCTACATTACCACAGCCCGGGCCAAAGGTCTGCCCGCCCGGAGGATCCGTTATGCCCATGCGGCCCGGAATGCATTGCTGCCTCTGGTGACTCGATTCGGCCTGCGCCTGGCTTTTATGATCACCGGTGCACTGGTGGTGGAGAGGATTCATTCCTATCCGGGTCTGGGCACGCTCCTTTATAACGCTATTCAGGCCCGGGACCTGCCTGTCATCCAGGCCGTGGTTCTGGCGTCATCCCTCATGGTTCTAACTATCATTTTGGGCCTGGAGATGATCTACCGTATCATCGATCCGAGAATTGAACATGCACATTAACCTGAAAAATGAGCTCCTTCAAGACCACTGGTTTGTGGTTGGGTTCGGCCTGGCCGTTCTTTTTGCTACAGTAACGCTGTTAGGCCCGCCACTGGCTCCGTTTGACCCGTGGGATATGTCCTTTGCCCCCATATCACCGCCTACGGCCCAACACTTCCTGGGGGTAAACGACGGCGGACAGGACATTTTTTCCGAGCTTCTATATGCTGTCCGCAACACTGTTGCGTTCGGCTTAGTGAGCGGTTTGGTCGCCCTGACACTCGGGGTCATTATCGGCCTTATTTCAGGGTGGTTTGGAGGTTTTGTTGACACGGTCCTCATGCGTCTGGCAGACGTCTTGCTCGCCATTCCGGCCATCATGATTCTTATCCTGACAGCCGCCCTTTTGCGCCCTTCGCCGGTCGTTCTGGCCCTGATTCTGGCTGGCCTGATGTGGCCCACCATCAGTAAGGCCATCCGGGCTCAGACTCTCAGTCTGAGGGAGAGCCTTCACATCAGGGCTGCCGAGCAGATCGGGGGCGGGAACTGGTACATCATCCGCCGCCATCTGATGCCTGAGATGTTTCCTCTCTACTTAATCGGATTTGCAGCCAAGGCCAGGATGGCCATGTTTATGGAAGCGTCCCTGGCTTTCCTGGGCCTTTTCGATCCCAGTCGCAAATCACTGGGTATGATGATTAGTTACGCGCTCAAATATTACTACATGGATATCTGGTGGAACTGGCTTCTGCCGCCGATCGGCTGTCTATCTTTGTTGATTATGACTGTCACATTTCTGGCCATAAGCCTTGAGAAAGTGCTGGATCCCAGACTCAAACAAACAATGGGGGAAAGGACCGCATGAGCCTCAGTATGGACAAATTGAGTGTCCTCTACCATGATGGTCTTCACTCCATTCAGGCCCTTGATGAGGTCAGTATTGAACTGAAACCGGGCGCGTGCCTGGCCCTGATCGGTGAATCCGGATCGGGCAAGACGACGTTAGGCCATGCCTGCCTGGGACTCCTGCCTCAGAACGCCTCAGTAGAAGGTAGGATAAGTCTTAACGGCCAGCAAATCGATTACAGTGACGAGACGTCCCTCAACCAGCTCCGCTGGAACAGGCTGGCCATGGTCTTTCAAAACGGGGCTGCAAACTTTAACCCTGTATACCGAATAATTAACCAGGTTGCTGAACCTCTCATTCAGCGGGCAGATATAGGACAGGCAGAGGCAATGCTTATCGCGGCCCAGGCCCTGAGTGAGCTTGGGCTCAACCATGATGAATGCAATCGCTTTCCCCATCAACTGAGCGGAGGCCAGATCCAGCGGGCTCTGCTGGCCATGGCCCTTATCCTGGACCCTGAGGTGCTGATACTCGATGAGCCCACCTCCGGCCTGGATGCCGTGACCAAGACCATTGTTGCAGATGTGATTCAGAAGGCCAGATCAGGAAACAAAACCGTTCTCCTGATTACCCACGACCTGGAATTCGCAGTGCATAATTCCGACACCATTACCATGCTCTACCTGGGTCAGATCATGGAAACACTCCCTGCAGAAGACCTTCTGACTTCGCCATTACATCCTTTCACCCTTGCGCTGTCCCGGTCTTACCCTGCAATGAGCACTGCCAGGGACCTGGGCGGCATCCGTGGAGATGCCTTCTACCGAACAGTGCATCAGCACGGCCGGCAGGAAGGTGAGGCATACAGACATTCACACATTCAATCGCCCGGTTCCGGGCATGAAAGCAGCCACGCGCCGCCTACAGGTTGTCTTTTTCAGAACCGGTGCACCCAGGCCCTGGATCGTTGTCGAACAGAGCCAGTGGCCCTGGAGTTGATCGGGGACCACCAGGTTCGCTGCCTTCGCCACGGCATAGTCAGCATACTTGATCTCAAGCAGGTAGAAAAATCATACGGCGACGTTGTGGCCCTCAGACCGACTGATCTGACCATTAAGGCCGGGGAGGTTTTTTCAATAGTGGGGGAGACCGGATCTGGCAAGACAACCCTGGCAATGACCGCTGCCGGCGCGTTCAAACCGGATAATGGTACAAGGGTCTTTGACGGGCATGATATGGATGAATGGATCAGGCGCGATTATAAGTCGCTCGCCAGGCAAATAGGTGTCATCTACCAGAGCCCGGCCGAATCCATAAGCCACCGCTTTACCGTGCTTGAGGCCGTGGCCGAGCCCCTCAAGATCCACGGCCTCTGCCGCAACAGTGAAGAACGCCTTGAACGAGTCATAAGGGTTCTGGCCCATGTCCATCTCTCAACCGACAAGGCCTTCCTGGGCCGGTATCCCCACGAGCTGAACATGGGCGCACTTCAGCGGGTCAGCATGGCTAGGGCGCTTATCTTAAACCCCTCTCTGCTGATAGCAGACGAACCGACCAGCTCTCTTGATCCGAGTGTCCAGGCCAAGGTTCTCAAGTTGCTTCTGGACCTCCAGATCGAATTGGGCCTGTCCATGCTTTTCGTTACCCACGACATCGGTCTGGCCCGCAAGATCAGCGACCGGCTCGGGGTCATGTTACAAGGTCGACTAATCGAGTTTGGCCCGGCTTCCCTGGTTATTGACAAGCCCCTTCATCCATACACCCGGCTCTTGATTGACAGCGTCAGCGGTTTGTCGCGGAAGTCTTTTAATTCAGGATCGAGTAGAGTGGAGCCCGGTGGCTGTCCGTTTGAACACCGGTGTACCCGGGCCAAAGACGTATGTAAAAAAAAGAACCCTCAAATGCTGGAAAGAGATCACCGATCAGTGGCCTGTCATTTTCCTTGGGATAGACCTCGTTGAGTAGTTAAGTGGGGAAATAATGTATCTTAGGTATTTATTTGACAGGATAACCCCGCCATGCGCGGGGCAGGCATGGATTGACTTGATTTTTTGAATTCTTGTAAATCCTTTAAATATCCTGATAGGCCGTTCGTTGCTATATGGGTAAGTGATTGAGCTAAATCTTTCTATTATAGTTTGGTTAAACCTGGCCCATGATTGATTTGAAATTTATTAAATACTCATTTCACATTTAAGAAAGACCCAAAGAGATTATGTTAATTCCTTATTAGGGATTTATCCTTAAGGTATATTATCAGGATATCTTATTTGATTTACAGGATTATTATAATAAGGTCTTGTTTATGACTTAAAATATAGATTCCTGTTTATCCTGTTATCCTGTCTAAAAAAATAGAGAAAAGGAGGATATCACATGACTCAAACTGACATAAGCCCGGAGGTAGTTCAACAGACAATTGAATTCCACGGTCATTCCTGTCCCGGTTTGGCCTTCGGCATCCGGGCGGCCGAATTGGTAATGGCCCGGTTTGACCGCGCATCAGATGAAGAGATCGTAGCTGTAGTTGAGACCGATATGTGCGCAGTTGACGCAATTCAATTCCTGACCGGGTGCACATTTGGCAAAGGAAATTTGATACACCTGGACTATGGGAAAAACGCGTTCACATTCTATCGCCGCTCGGACGAAAAAGGTATCCGCATCATCTCAAAACCCAATATCTTTCCCAGGCAAGACGATGAATTGGTCGCCCTACAAAAGAAGAAGGTCAAAGAGGGGCTTATTCCTGAAGAGCAGAAAAGGCTGAAAGAAGTAATGGCAGTCCGGACGAAACGGATAATGGGGGCCAGCCTGGACGAGCTATTTGAGGTCAAACCGGCTTCAGGCCCTATACCCCGCAAAGCAAGGATATTGGAGAGTGTGATCTGCCAGGCCTGCGGGGAAGTAACCATGGAGTCCCGTACACGCAGGCTCCTTGGCCAAACACTTTGCATACCCTGTTTTGAGGCTGTGGAAAAGCGGCATTAGAAAAGGTTCTGAAAAACAAGCTTTTCCTTTCAGGGGTGGTCAGGTTAGATGTCTTAATGGGAAAATCTGTTCTCCTTAAATTTTGCCTTTAAGGTAACCCTGCCGTTTCGTTTCCGGAAACTTTTCAATAGCGTATCGTAACATTGTGCGGGGCATTCCCTTATAGTGCGCTTTCAAGAATTCCTCTTCTAAGGATAGATCTCGTTTACCAATCTCACGTAACATCCATCCAACTGCTTTGTGAATCAGGTCTTCCTTATCATTCAATAGTGCTTTTGCGACTTTCAGTGTTTCAGAGTATTGCCGGCGCTTAATGAAGCAAAAGGTTGACATTATTGAAATCCGTCGTTCCCAAAGGTTTTTTGATCTGGCTAATTGATAAAGCAGGTTTTTCCCTTTGTCCAGCAAGAAATCACCGACAATATATTCTGCAGATGAATCAACAAGATCCCAGTTATTGATGAATTTGGTATTATTTAAGTAGAGCTCATAAATGGCTTTCTTTATAATTTCTTCGGCTTTGGGATAAATACGGATGAGGATGAAAAGTGCAAGAAGCCGTTCTTCATGAATTGAGGATTTGAGTAAGTGTTCGGCCTCTTTAACTGTAATGGTTTGATATTCCTTGGCGAGTTTCCTTAGCACAGGCACCCGAATACCAAGGAATATATCTCCCTCCCCATATTCCCCTGGGCCGGTCTTAAAGAACCTTTGGGCGATTTCTGCATTTTTCTTATTCGCAAGCCCCTTTAGTTTAGACTGAATTGTGCGGGCGTCCATAATGCTCTCTCCTCATTTTACTTTGTGACCACTGGCAGTAAGGGACTCTCGTTAACTACAAGTTGGAAGACATCAGGGCGTGCGTAGTGACCTACAACGTCAAAATCAAACTTGCCGCGGGCAACCTCGGCCAGATCGATGTCTGCGAACAAGATGCCTTGTTTATCATAGAGAGGACCAGCTAAAACCTCACCAAACGGTGAGATAATGGCACTCCCCCCGCGACATATTACATCCGGGTGTTCATCCAGTTCATCCAAGCCCTCCAAATCGTCCGGGTACATCTCTTTGGTCACAAACTGATTACAGCCTAAGACAAAACAGCGCCCTTCGCATGCGATGTGGCGCAGGGTGGACTGCCACGAATCACGAGCATCGGCAGTTGGGGCCAGATAAAGCTCGACGCCTTTGCTGTACATAGCCATCCTGGCCAGAGGCATATAATTTTCCCAACAGATAAGCCCGCCAATTTTGCCCAGTTCTGTTTCAAGAACCGTCAATGTGCTACCATCTCCTTCTCCCCAGATCAGACGCTCGGACCCAGTCGGTTTGAGCTTTCGGTGTTTACCCAACAACTTTCCATCTGGACCGAAATAAAGGAGGGTGCAGTAGAGTGTACCCTGACTGAATTGGGTGTCTCGCTCTATAACACCAATTGCCAGGTAGACACCTGCTTCACGGACAGCCTCTCCTATTATCTCAATAGCAGGACCTGGCACATCAACGGCATTTTCCCAGTAGCGCTGCCAGGTTCGCCTCCCTTCCAAACTCCGGCTCCCGACTACAGCACCAAAGCTCAGTCCACGCGGGTAGGCCGGTATGAAAGCCTCGGGGAAAAGAATCAGTTTTACGTCCTTTTCTGCTGCTTCAAGAATTAACCTGCAGGTTTTTTCGATTGTAGCCTCACGGTTGAATAAAACCGGAGAGGCTTGCACTACTGCAACTTTGAATCTTTGTAATTCATCATTCATTTTTGTCCTCCCCCCAATTGCTTATTAATGAAATGTTATTGTCACTTGTTACTACTTTGGCTATCTATTTAGTTCGGATCAACAATTCTTCCAACAAAGAGAATGCTTCCTGAACGGTTGTCACGGATCAGGAATACAAATGGATGATCGGCACGGAACGTTGGAGGTGGTGTGGAGGGCGCAGATGTAAGCGAAATGACTGCTGCTGTCGCTGCTGCTGCCTCGGTCCCTTCCTCGTTAACATCCACAAACGCTTTGTGAATTACAGCGGAAATAAAAAGATCTTTTGTGCCGTCAATTCCGGAGAAATCAGCATTCCCCCCAAAGGCATCAGGCATACCCATCGAGGCAAGTGTTTCACTAAGTCTAAACTGGGAGGTCGTCTTGAATTTCGGCAAAAACACTGAGACTTCTCTCTTCCTGAGATGACCCATCCACATATTAAGGTTTTCCACGCTCAGATCGGCTTCAAGTTGAGCCAGGCCGTCGACCTTCCTGGGGAGCAGCACAATCATTGCGAGATCGTCCCCAACGTAAGGCAGTTCAAGAATCTGCAAGCTGTCACTTTCCATATATCTGAACTGCCGTTTCTGAGTCATCATGGGAACCTCGACTGACTTATCTATAGATAGCCAGAACGGGCTTTCCTTCGTACGATCTTTTTTAAACTGGGATTCCCACCTGCCTTTGAAATAAATGGCATTTGTCAAAACAAGACGTGTCAGAGCATTGAGGACACCTGGCTTAATCAAATCCTTGATCTTGTCTTTCGTTTTCTGTTCTACCCATGCGTTGATTTTTTTGCGTGCCGCTTCACAAGCCCTTTTAAAATCAACATGGTTAAGCGCTGTTCCGTAGTTACTCTGTATCAAATCGAGAAACTCTCTGAGGAAAACATAATCTTCCTGAGCCCATAGAGCATTTGCGATATTGAGTTCAATGTCGCCCTTTTCCTGCACGGCCTTTAGTTGTGCTTCAAGGAAGGCAAATGCAGGATGAAACCTTTTTTGATCTAATGTGAAGTGAAGTGCTGTACCCATCTGCTCCTCAGTATTACCGCGGGCGCCGGCATAGGTCATGGCAAGGGCTGTTGATATACTGTAAGGAGAGAAAAATAAATTACCCTCAATTTCTTTTAGTTTCTCATAAAGACCAAATGCAAATGCCTTATTTCCTTCCACAACGATTTTTGTGTCTTGGCAATTATTAGCTTCAGCAGGCATGCTGTACGTCAAGCCAATAAATGTTAGAACTGACAATAAACCTGTTGAGAACAATCGTATCATAGTCATTATTCCCTCCTCTTTGCCACATAACACTGCTCATAACCAGGGGGCCGGTTTTTGGGTCCATCTGGTTCATGAGTTTATTCGATGCTTGTCAAGTGGTTATGGTGTTATTAATTTTACAGTTGGAAAGTACGATTGATATCTTGAAACATCCCTGGTTAATAGGTCTAAATTTAATACTGCAGCTTGTGCGCCAATAAAAAAATCTGGCAATGGAGTCCTTTTCGCCCCTTTTCTTCTTTTGTATATAAGGAAAGCTTTTCCAGCCAAAAAAAGCGCCTCTTTGGGAATTTCCAACATTTGGAAGCCAGCCTTGCTAATTGCAGTTTCCAAGTCCTCTATTAACTTAAAACCAGTCGATATTTCAGAATAAATTATTGAATTGATATATAATGATGCGTGATAACTGTATTCCTCCAATTTGGATTCAGACCAATCTGCCCATTTAGAGTCATTGAGAAAAACATCCAGAATTATGTTTGAATCAACTAAAACTCCTTTCATTTGTCTCCTCTTGTAAGGGTCATTATTTCATCAGTTGTCATTTTAACGTTGGCGATTCCCCTCAATTTTCTAAACTTATGAGTTTTTTTGGGTTCGCCTGTCCTTTTGACCAAATAAATTCGGTCTTTCTCTTCTACAAAATCAACTTCAACGGCAGGAGTTATTCCTAATTTTTCACGAATTTCCTGTGGAATTGTAACTTGTCCTTTTATCGTAACCCTCATGATAAACCTCCAGTAATACGTAATACTGGTAATAGTAATACCTCTGGTTATTTTTGTCAACCATGAATATCTTGCATGAATATCTTACACCGAACGCCTAAGTAAGCCGTGCACTTTTCAGCATCGGCTTGATATTTTTATTAGCTTCTTTTTCAAGAAAGACTCAAGTTTTTGCATCTCAACTGAAAAACCATTTTGAATATTACTTGGTATTTCTATTTCTAAAAGTAGCAAGCTACGTAAAGCTTCTAACCTTAGTCCTTTGCAACCTGTTTGTATTATCTCAAGTAAAAATGACTTCGCCCATTCATCGTGAATACCACTCAAGCATCGAGTTATTTTATATTTCAGAAAATCATTCTTCGGATGCCTTTCGTATAATTCCTGTAGGGGTGAAGATGAACACTTTATTTCGTTTGAATAGACGATATGCCCATAAGCATCAATTGCTTGAGCCAACGCATTCATATCTTTTGAGGATTTAATAAAATGCTCAAGTGGCAAAATAGCTACAATTCCAAGCCGACAAATTGTCCTGGCAGCAATATCACGCGGAAGCGGATACGATACTTTATAAAAACCAGTTTCCGGTATTTTTGTTTCGTGGTTTTTACCAATTTGACCAAGTAACCCAATTAGAGGCTCAATCGACAACTCCGCACACTTCGCCAATGTTTCACACAGTGCAATCTTGGTGTACAGCTTTTTCTCAATAGCCAATTGATGGCATAACTTATCTACCACAGTAGGATTTTGATATTTACGTAGATGAATAGCCGCGCAAGACCTTTCAACAGTTTTTTCTGAGTGAAGAAAAGATAGAAGCTCTGATTCATCAAATGAAGCAAAGTGTTCAATATCTGCTTCATTTACTTTGCCACGTTCTCTTAGTTTTATTGCTGAATTATTCATACTCATATTGAAGCTAACATCGTAAATCAGCCGCTCGAATGAAGTGTAGCGGAATGAGAGTCGGCTGCATTTGCCTTTTTAGAAGCCTTATAATTTGTAATAAATGAAGTCTGGCATAACTTTCAGCGCCCACCCGATGAGTTTCCATCGCCTTGTAATATATGCATGTTTCTTTCTCTTCCTTACTACTTCATAGATTTGCAGAGCTGCTTTTTGTGGCGAGGCTACCCAGAAAAGTCCTTCTCCCTTTGCCATGTCAGTATCTACGAAGCCGGGTTGAATATTGCTTACTGCGATTGGTAAACGCATCTTTGAAGCCTTATATCTAAGACTCTCCAGATAATTGGAGTCAAATGCCTTTGAGGCATTGTATGCTGGTGCATCGCCACCTCGAATGGCCGCAATAGATGAAATACCGACCAAATGACCTGAGTTTTGCTGCACAAAATGGTGAAATGCCACGTTTGCCATTGCTGCGAATCCTAAGACGTTCACATCAATAGTTTCTTTCTCTTTATCCCATTGAAGATTAGGATCAATAAACCCAGTTCCAGCACAAATAACAATCAAGTCAACAGCGCCCAACTCAGCAATAAGGCTTTTAAGCTCCTCTATGGCTCTGGATGTTTCAGAAACATCCATTTGCCGAAGCACTATGTGAGTTGACAATTCTGACTGAAGTTCTTCCAGAAGATGGATTCGTCTCCCAGCAATACCAATAACATAGCCATCTTGAGAAAGAACCTTGGTTAATTCTTTACCAATTCCTGATGTGGCTCCAATAACAATGGCTTTTTTCATACCTACTGGTCTTTTTATTTCTATGCTTTGAGGTTAGGTGCTTCTAATATCTCGTACATTCTGTTTATTAAAATTCTCTAAGAGATTCCTGAATCCCTTTGTGCATTTCATACCAGAAACTCAGGGCAGCTTCATGTTTATTTTTTTCAAAATAATTCATCCATTTAATAAGTTCGGTATCATTGTTATTTTCAAGAATGTGTTTTCTTTTCAAAAAAGTATAAACAATATCGATGTTTCTGTCAGGTTCCCAAAACACGGATGAGTTACGGCTGTTTATCCGGCTGGCTGTGACATGATTATTTTCTATAAATTGCTGTTTCAATCCATACAGCGAATCAATTATTTCGGGCATCATTTCTTCTGCCCAGTTCCGATGGAAGCGGCATATCCCGAGATTATCCATTATTAATTCACCTCTTAGTCTTGCTGCACCTCTCTTACCCAATTCCCGAGGAGTAATGAAATCTTGCCCGTAATACATATAATATTTCCCCATAATAGCCATAGGGGAAAGCACCCCCGGGGTCCAATATTGATTAGGTACCATCCATCCTTTACGACCAAAGGCAGTATAAACAAAAGAATCCAAAACTTTCTTTCCTTTTTGCCTCGATAATCGACGGGCAAATTTGCGTGCGCCTTCGCTAAGATCGAGAATACCCCGCTTTTCAATAATCGAATCGAGTAGTGCCATACCTATATCCGCATTATGCATGGAGGAGGAAACCACATCGAAATTTTTTACTGAAAATACCGGAATATTTTTTATGCCTAATTCGCGGGGTGTTAGGTTTTTTTCAGACAAGCACTCCATTAGCCATGAAAGTACACCTCCGGCTGAGATGGCATCAAAACCATACATGTCAGCATGATGATTTAGTCTTTCGGCAGCGCGTTGGTCAAAAATCCCTGATAGCGGACCCATTGTCTGGTAGGGCTCATAATCCTTTTTAAATTTACCATGCATTTTCTTGCAGACCGCAACACAGGGTTCGCCACAATTTTTCTGCTTTTTCGGTTTAATGGTTTCTTGGTTGAATTGTTTAAGATAATGATTAATGATAAACTTATCATGAATTTCCAATCGTTCACTTTCGTCCATATAAATGCTTTTATAATTGAAAGAGAACATGCTGCCGCCCAGACTTGCATAATTTACCCCAAACGTTCCTCCGGTTTCAAATTCAGGGTCAAAACGATATTTGGTAGTGACCTCCATGTCTTTAGCCGATAATTTCATTTGATATTTGTCAACGAACCATTGGTCTGCAACATTGCGGTCGCGAAAATCTTCATCAATAAATGTTCCGCCGTAAATTATAGCTGCAATACCGTGCTCTCTGAAAAGTTTAGTTCCAAACCCACCTCTGCCAGCCCAGGTATCAACATAAGTTAATTTTCCTTTCAAGATGGGAGCAGAGCATATTGCTCCAAAATCAGTAGCCTGAGATGCCGGACCTGTTGCCAGTATCCTGGGATCGTTACTATAGCTATCTCCAAACAGGTTAAAAGTATGATCCATTAAAGAATATACGCCTCTTCGCCCTTCATTCCATACTTTTTGGATTTCTATCGGATGAACTTCGATTTGAATTTCTTCGCCATGTTTTCGGTTGAGGTATAAGACAGAGGGGGTGGCAGCCTTACCCACAATGGAAAGCATATTAATACCCAGGTTATCGAAAACCAATCCTGCGCCACCCATCGAAGATATGAAAAATCCGCCCCAGCAGGGAGAATAGCCGGTGAAGATTAATCGGTTTGACCCTGGAAAAATGGAGCCTGCAAAAAGCCCTGTGCTGATATTTAAACTGTTGTTTTTGCCTGATAAATGCAGCCCTAAATCAACCGGTCCGAAAAAATTACCCAGTTTGTAATGATTGATGCGATAAAACGATGTTCTGGCATCAACAAAAAGCACTTTTAAATTAGTTTCCATAATACTTTCCTTTAATATTAACCACCTAACAGGGGTAAGCTGACGCCAACATGCGGGGCAACCAAATTTTGGAACAGCCACCGGACTTTATACGGGCCACCGACTTTGAAAACCGCAGCATTGTTGGCGGTCAGTTTGACCCCATCGTTAGCTCAATTGTTTGATTTTGCGGGATTTTGGCAACTCGTGTCAGATTATCAGTTTTGTATCAGTAATGCCTCAAGAGCCTCTCCAACTGGTGGGGCTAATTCGATGAATTTCTCTAGTTTTTCACATCTGTAATCACTGCATTCTGCACAATTATTGTTATTTTTTTCAATGTTGCATTTTCTAATTTCACACAAACCTTCAGTAAAGAAGAATTTAATGCCATCAGATTTGCAACCATTACAATTGATTTGTTCCGGTTTGATGTCTGTATTATATTGTACAGTCCATTTTTCGGCGACTTCTTTGCGTTTTGTGTCACTGTTTTCTTGGGTGGCCAAATAGCCCTCACACTTTGAACAATCCATACCACAATATGCGATCATGTCGTTAGCTCCTTTCTTTTGATAATGTCTTTTTTCTTTTTTCTGTATAGTGCCACCATTTTTAGGGTGGAGCACCTTCCATAAATTTTACTGCTGAGATAAATACGTCAGCAAGGCACGGGTCAAGATTTTCTCCTACAATCTTGCATAATTCTTTATACATTGAATAAGGATTTTGACCAATTAACTCAAAAGGCTTATTGATGCCTAATATGTTTAGATGACGGACTGTTGCAGGCCCAACATTCGGAATTTTGTTAAAATCATTTATATTAGTCCTTGTTTCCATTTCATGTTTCCCTATTGTCATCATCTTCTGGTTGTTCAATACCCTCCCACATTTCATTCTGATGCAGCCATATTGGGTCAGCGTTTCTTCGGATAAATTCATCTGCATCAATACCATCTATTGTAGGCGGTCTTTTGACGCGCTTTTGCTTGCCACGGACAAAGATGGTCATGTACTCCTTTTGTCGTTCTTTTTTGGTGCCTTTTGTGCAGGAGACAGTTTTTTCTTTCTTTTTGACATGTGTATCAAGGTTGCTATTTGAGGCGCTAACGATAAGCTGAGGGGCTGGGCAAGGTAAAGCGAAAACCTACGAAAAAAGTAAAAACTACCGGTCAAATACTGCCTTTCAAAAACGGCACGGCTTTGCCCAGCCCCTCTCAAGCGGCTTGTTGGGTCAAACCCCTTTCATAACTGGGCTGATGCATGTTGAAGGCTTGCCGGCTTTATTGCCTTCAGTGCGCTATACTCTTTACTTTTTGTCTTATATAGATCCCACCGTAATTGAAGATTTATCCAGAAATCCTCTGACATGCCGAAATATTTGGCGAGTCGCAAGGCAGTGCTTGGAGTTATCCCCCTTTTTTTGTTTACAATTTCATTAACACGCTGATAGGGAACATGAATGGAATAAGCCAGTTCTCTCTGTGTAATACCCATAGGTATTAAGAATTCCTCAAGAAGCATCTCGCCTGGATGGGTTGGCTCTCTATGACTTGGTATTCTAACCATTTTCTTTCCTTTTTATTCAATGATAATCTGTAATTTCAACTTGACAAGGACCATTCGTTGCCCATTTGAAACAAATTCGATACTGATCATTTATGCGAATGCTGTTTTCTCCAATTTTATCCCCTGATAACGCTTCAAGATTGTTGCCAGGTGGAATTCTGAGTTCTTCCAAAAACTGGGCAGAGTCAATTTGATCCAGTTTTCTTGAAGAGATCTTCCATAAAGACTGGGAGCAGATCTTTCGGGCATTCTTAG
>JAUWMY010000515.1 GCA_030612945.1 Desulfobacteraceae bacterium | reverse complement strand
CAGCAGAGTGTTGTAAATGCTATCCAGTATGCCGTTTATAAAGCTGGCCGAATCATCCCCTCCAAATTTTTTTCCTATTTCAACCGCCTCATCGATGGAAACTTTTGGCGGGATATCTTCCATAAATAGAACCTCAAAGGCAGCCAGCCTTAAAATGCATTTATCCAGTCGGGCCATTCTTTCCAGTCGCCAATTTTTAGATGCACTGACAATAAGGGCATCCAACTCGTCTTGATTCTCACAAACACCCTGAACCAACTGCGCTGAAAAAGACCTGATTGATTCCCGTGAATGAAAATTTTCACATATCAGGTCAAAGACCTCACGGGGGTCGCCAGGGCTAAACTCCAAATGAAAAAGAGCCTGGATAGCAAGCTCTCGGGCTCTTCGTCTTCTACCCATTTTTTTAAAAAATCACTTATCCTATTCCAATTCCTTAAACAGGTTGACCATTTCTATAGCGGCCATAGCAACATCATAACCCTTGTTTCCTGATTTAGATCCCGCCCTTTCAATGGCCTGTTCAAGGTTGTCGGTTGTCAGTACACCAAAGGTGACAGGGATCCTGCTTTCCAGTGAAACACTGGCGATGCCCTTGGAAACCTCTGCGGCTACGTAATCAAAATGCGGTGTTGACCCCCTGATAACTGCGCCAAGGCATATCACCGCGTCATACCGACCGCTCTCGGCCAACTTTTTGGCTGTCAGAGGTATCTCAAAGGCCCCTGGCACCTTGATTACGGATACTTGTTCCTCAGTTGCCCCATGCCTCACAAGGGCATCCATGGCCCCTTCCACCAGCCTTGAGCTAATGAAATCGTTAAAACGGCTCACAATGATTCCAAACTTAAATCCTTCCGCCGATAACTGACCTTCTAACACTCTGGGCATAATATCCCCCTGTATTTTAATTACTTATCAAGAACGTTCATAAGATGCCCAAGCTTTTGACACTTGGTTAACAAATATTTTCTGTTTTCCGGCCTTGGCTCAATTTCAATCGGGACACGACCGGTGACCTGTAGATTATACCCCTCCAGGCCGATAATTTTTCTGGGATTATTGGTAATCAGCTTCATCTTACGCACACCAAGGGCGACAAGAATCTGGGCGCCCACTCCATAGTCCCGCAAATCAGGATCGAAACCGAGCTGCTCATTGGCCTCCACCGTATCAAAACCTTCGTCCTGCAGTTTATAAGCCTTTAACTTGTTTACGAGCCCAATACCCCTGCCTTCCTGGTGGAGATACAATATGACACCCAGCCCTTCCTCCTGAACCATTTCCATGGCTTTTTTTAGCTGTTCTCCACAATCACAGCGATATGAACCGAATACATCCCCTGTGAGGCATTCGGAATGCACCCTCACCATAACTTCTTTGTCAGGATCTATATTCCCTTTCACCAGGGCCAGGTGTTCATAATCATCAATGTCGTTTGAAAAAGCAACAGCCTTGAATTCGCCATAAGGAGTCGGCAGGATCGTCTCTGCTGCACTGTGCACGAAAGATTCCGTCCGCATCCGATAGGCAATGATATCGGCCACCGCTGCAATCTTCAGGTCGTGTTTTTTAGAGAATTTTTCAATATCAGGCATGCGGGCCATTGTGCCATCTTCATTCATAATCTCGCAGATCACAGCAGCCTCACTCAGACCTGCAAGACGGGCCAGATCGACTGAACCCTCTGTCTGACCTGTCCTGAACAAAACACCTCCCCTACGGGCCCTCAGTGGGAATACATGCCCAGGCTGGATAAGGTCTTCGGGCCTGGCATCCTCTGCCACGGCAGTCAGAATGGTGTGGGCCCTGTCAGCAGCAGAAATGCCCGTTGTAACTCCCTGCCGCGCCTCGACGGAAACCGTAAAAGCGGTCTGATATGGTGAACGGTTGTCATAGACCATTAAAGGGAGCTTTAGTTTTTCCACGTTTTCCGGACTCAAGGCAAGGCATATAAGACCGCGGCCGTACTTGGCCATAAAATTAATAGCCTCTGGCGTCACCTTTTCAGCGGCTATAGTGAGGTCACCCTCATTCTCCCTGGCCTCATCATCCACAAGGATTATCATCTTTCCCTGTCTTAGATCTTCCAGCACTTCTTTTACACTCGCTATGGACATTTTAGTCACCGAACCCCTGTTTTATAAGCATTTCCATGTCAACACCAGATTTGGAGTCTTCCAAACGGGTTGACCTGTCTTTAGAAAGAAATTTCTCAATATATTTTCCAATCAAATCTGTTTCTATGTTGACTAAGTCTCCGACCTTTTTTCTCAGTAGTGTCGTCTCCACGCCGGTCTGAGGGATGACGTTTACTTCAAAAAATCTCTC
>JAUWMY010000144.1 GCA_030612945.1 Desulfobacteraceae bacterium | reverse complement strand
GAAGGCATTAAAGACCCGAAGTCCTCGTTAAAAATGCTCATTTTGCCAAATAATTGCCAATTTGGCTCCAAATTTTGGATTAGGCCTGATGAAGCTGACGCTTTTCTCGTAAATACGCATCCCAAATGCTGTCCAGGGACGAGAATGCAACCTTGAACCCCTGAACCTTTGAACCCGTGAACGCCTACGATGTAGTTTATGATAGAAGTTTAGAATTGTCAAGAACAATATCTTTAAATTATAGTTTATCTTTTCTAATATTGAAGATAAACTATATTAAACAATCTATCTATTGCTTTTGTGGGCTGATATTCTTGAACGATACACAACCAGCAGGTTCAATTATCAGGTGGTCAAAAGGGGTCAGGTCAACAGCAAGGCAGGCTTTGTCTAATTTTTCTTTTAAGGATAAATCAGGTTGGCGAGGCCGCTCTGATTTAGGCCAATTTTTTATTCGAGGACACATAAACACCTCTTGATTTGTTTTTAATCTTGCCCTGCCTTTTTGCCTTGTAAATATAAGTTCGTATCTGTTTGTCATCAAACCCTGTTTTTTCTCTTATGCTTGCGACATTAACACCTTTTCTGCTTCTCCTTACAATTCCTACAACCGTATCATATGGAGGTTTAGTTTCTTTCCTTAGTGTGGCCTTTTTTGACGCCGTTTTCTTCCCTGCCTTTTTGGTCGCAGCTTTACCTTTTGCTTTCTTGGATTCGTTGATTAATGTCTTTTTCCTTTTCGATCTTGCTTTTGGAGTTTTTGCCTTTTTCTTGGATGACGCTAAAGTCTCTTCCATATCAATACCAAACATATCGGCCAGATCCGAGTCGGCAATGACCCTCGCGGTTTTCTTTTTAGCCTTTTTGAGCAACTTTCGGGTCTTGTCTTCAACGGCCTGGGTTACCAGAGCTTCCATCTTGACTTTTCTGAGCTTGAAAAACAGGCCAGGTTCTTCATCAAGCCTGGCCCCTATCCCATACAGGGTGGCCGCTACATGCTTGCACATGTAAGCCCAGTCCGGACAACTGCAGGAAAAATCGATCTCTTTTGGCGAGGGGAACAACCCTTTCCCCTGGATCGTAAATATTTCGCCCAACGCTTTAGGGAATTTTCCGGCCAAAAGTTCCTGCAGAGAATCCAGTTTCCCCTCACAGGCGGCCTTGATGTGCTTCCAGCTATTTTTATTAACAGCCTTTATCTTTATGATCACAGAATAGGGTTTTGATCTCGTCCCCTGAACTAAGGATTCGACCTTACCTGAATTTATCTGAAGATCCAGCACAGCTCCATGACGGACATAACTGCGTCCACGGCCGATACGATTGCTGTAGTCCGCATACTGTGCAAGATTGAGATTCCATGATTTGCCCCACCACGTCCTGGCAATAGTGCTCCCTTCAAGAAGGATCGGTTTGATGTCAGGATTTTTCTTTTTGAGTTGCTTTAATTTCTTAGCTGCTTTTGACTTTTTTTTCGCAACGGTTATATAAGGCGGATAATAACCCCAATAGCCCATAATGCTCACCTCTCATAAAAAAATCGCGAAAGCGATTTTATAATGACAATTTAAAGATATCCATTAGCTCGTCATTTTTCATTTCGGTCATCCAGGAATCACCGGTGCTGGCAATAACATCTTGCGACAACTTCGATTTTTCTTCCAGCATCATATCAATCTTCTCTTCCACAGTGCCTTTGGTCAAAAATTTGTGAACAATAACGTTTTTCTTCTGACCAATCCTGAATGCCCGGTCGGTCGCCTGGTTTTCTACGGCAGGGTTCCACCATCGGTCAAAATGAATCACATGGTTTGCTTCTGTCAAATTCAGACCGATCCCCCCGGCTTTTAAGGACAATACCATAAATGGAATATAGCTCTTACTTTGAAATTGCTCTATTATCTTTTTTCTTTTGCCAACTGCCACGCTACCATGCAAGATTATCCCTTTTCGTTCAAAGATATTTTCCAGTAAATCGTGAAGTGGTTCCGTCATTTCCTTAAACTGCGTAAAAACGAGTACCTTTTCTCTTTTCTCATATATTGTTTCGCAAATTTCACGAAGTCTTAGAAACTTGCCACTGTCTTTTTCTTCAAATCCTCCGGTCCCGAGATACTGATCCGGGTGATTGCAGATTTGTTTGAATTTCATAAGGGAAGAAAGGATCAGCCCCTTTCTTTGGATCCCCTCTGTTTTGGCGATTGCCTCCCTTATCCCTTCAACCATATTTTTATACAAAAAGACCTGTTTCTTGCTTAAAGGGGCATATGTTTTCATCTCAACCTTTTCAGGGAGATCGGAAATAACCGATTTATCGGTTTTCAACCGTCTCAGAATATAAGGACTGATAAGCCTGCGCAATTTTGAATAACCTGTGGGATCATCACTCAAATCTTTTGAAAATTGTTTAAACTCTCTGGCATTCCCGAGTAATCCCGGATTTAAAAAATCAAACAGGGACCAGAGGTCCGAAAGTCGGTTCTCAACCGGGGTTCCCGTCATGACAATCCTGTTTCGGGAGGTAAGTTTTTTTATTGCCCTGGTCTGTTTTGTGCCAGGGTTTTTAATGGCCTGGGCCTCGTCTAAGATAATGTAGTTCCACGAATAGGATTGAAGCCATTCGTATCTTTTAGCCAGGGCATAGGTAGTTATGACAAGATCAAACGCGTCCAATGATTTCTTGTCTTCAATCCTGGCGTTTTTCTTTGGGTTCGCCCCGGGATGCGCAATATGAAATTTGATTTTAGGGGAAAACCGGTTGATTTCATTGGCCCAGTTGGAAATAAGGGATGCCGGAATAACCAGCAGGCTTGCCTTGCGGGATTTCCTTGATTTATTGTGATCGGACTTTAATCTATTTAAAAAGGCCAGTACCTGGACGGTCTTGCCAAGGCCCATATCGTCAGCGAGGCAGGCCCCGAACCGGAGCGAATGCAAGAAATAGAGCCAGTCCAGGCCTTTCTGCTGGTACTTCCTTAGCTCGCCCTTGAACGCCTTGTCAGGTGTTATTGAGGTAATGAGGGCAGGGTCCAGCAGCTTGCGGAATACCGATTCCAGCCATTTCCCGTTTGAGACACTGCTCTCTATCTCAGCGTCCTGAATACCTAAGAATTTTTCAGGCATAAGTTGCAGGCGCATGGCATCTTTCAAGCTCAAACCATCATCTCCCATCATCTTTTTCGCTTTTTCATAGGCATCAAGTGTCTGTTTCAGCTTTTCAGGATCCACTGCCACCCATTTATTCTTTATGAAAGCAAGCCCTTCCGATTCATCCAATAATTGTCTTGCTTCCTTTTCAGAAATCTGCGTGTCCCCGAGAAACAACCGGGCATTAAAATTCAAAATTGCATCCATACCGACAAAAGAAGGCTTTGAATCACCGGCGCTGAAATTCAGCCTTACACTTGATTTATTGCTTTTCCACCAGTTTGGAATTCTGCACAAAATACCTGATTCTTCAAAAACAGGGATCTCCTTTAGAAATGAAAATGCCTCTTTTGACGTCCAGGCAAGGGGATGAAACAGTTCTCCGGTTTCAAGAAGATCGGAAATCAGTTGACTTTTTTTCTCGGCTATATGAACCGTTGCAAGAAGCTCTAAGAGCTTTTCATTATTGTCTTCATATTCCTGCAACGCGTGTTTGAGGGGGAGATGTTTTGACCGTCCCTGCCTGTTCAGCCGGGTTGAATAGGTTGCCATAAAAGCAAACGGATAATCCTCACTCTTGTTTTCAACAAGATGAAAAAAAATCCTGCCTACAAGATGCACATTAGGACTGTAAGCCCCGATAAAATCTTCAACAGTGCCGTCATAGGATTTGATCGCCAGGGTAAATGCATTGTTTAATCTTGCCCATACAGCCTCAAGTAATTCCAAGCTTAAGTATTCTGAGCCAATCATCAGTGGGGCCCGCTCTAAATGGGTCCTCAATTCGTCTTTTTCTGCTAAAACCTTCACTTTATGACGTAGGATTTCTAAATCAGGTGTTTGGCACAATCTCCTGGCAAAAGCCCCGGTAAAATTCCGCCAGTAATCAAGAGAAAGGGAAAGGGAGACCTGGTGATCGCAAAAGCCCAAAAACAAGAGCCATGAATCGGTATCAGCAGAGAACTGTTTGTATATTTCTTCCTGCAACAGCCGGCTGCTCTTGTTGATTGCATCCTGCGTATCTGTCCATTCCAACTGAAACGAACCGTTTGGCATAACAACAACGTTTAATTCCTGATTCATCATTTCAAAACCGTGCAGTTTTCATCAGTTAACTTTGACCCCCTGGCCCAGACCTGGCTTTCCTCTCCCGTTACGTAGGAACTCCTTGAGTAGAATTCATTGGGATTATTTCAAGAATGCATATCAAGTTGCGCCTCCCGATCCCGTCCAGGTCTCGGGATGGGGAGGGCAGGCGTGAACCATTGAACTTTGACCTGAGTTACATGAATGTTACCAATAATCATTCAGCCGCTCCAGTATGTTTTTGACCCTCTTCTTGATACGGTAGGAAAACTGGGGTGAACTGAGCATTGGGGCTAACGCCTCTACAGCGATATCAGCGGATACACTTTCAAAGAAGCGAAATACTGCGGTATACCAGCCACGAGTCGTATTGTTGGAGGGCGTGCGAAAAAGATCTTTCACAAGCAGTCGCGCAAGCTTTTCCTGAAAATTGAGAGCAAGCTTCAGTTGCCGGAGTATCTCAACCCTGAGATGGGTTTGTTCCACCGTTGTTGGAGGGGGCAGATCCTTGAGGTAGGAAAAAAGGGCATTAAAAGCGGCTTTATTCTTCTGACTGATTAAGCCTCCAAAACCTTGAACGGCTTTTTTACGCGCTTCTGGGGTCTTTGCATTGTCCAGTCTTTCCACGTACTTTTCTACCGGAACTTTGGCCCAATCGATCTCGTCAACCATATCCTCGAATATGGCTTGCTGTATTGTTTCTGATGTCAAATTTCCATCCTTAGCCAGTTGATCAATGGCGCAGCTCAATTCAGGCGACAAAGGGATGTCTTCATCAGAAGATTCCATCGGATCAAAATCAGGACATGCCTCCTGTTCCCAGGGAAAGCGTTTTTGCTTTACAAGGTCCTGGCAACGAGAAAAGTCCTGCTCCTCTAATATTTCGTCAAGATAGGGCTCAAATTCAGGATCCTTCAAACAAATAACAAAATCGCTCGCAAAAGGTTCAGAAAGGAAACAATAGTTGCAATTAGTGCAAACTCTTTCAAGTTCAAGATTATCGGAAGTCGTATTCATTATTCAATTCCTTTCTCTTTCAACTACTTTATCCGAAACCTTAGTCCAGTTTAGTGTAACTTCTCAATAAGTTGGGGTGGAGTTTATCCGTAAGGATTTTATAAAAGGCTCACGCCTAAACTCCGAAAGGATGTACGGCCATTGTCACTCGCTTAAGGTATTAATTCGGTTGTGAGCGCTCGGATTTATTGAGAACTTACACTTTAGTCACTTATATACGTAAGGATTTTTTCTACATCACAGTGCGCTTCAAAGTGATCGGCCAGGCGGTCGTACTGATGAAAACGTGCGAGCCTCCCCTGACTGGAGGGCCTTTCTTTTAGGCCTTTGGCCCTCCGAAGAGTATTTATAAAGTCACCCCTAAAGCCAGGGGAATCCAGAATGCCGTGGACATAGGTGCCCGAAATTTGTCCCCCGTTGACAAACCAGCCGTCTGTCCAGGTCGTCTTATCCCCGGGCGGATGAATCTTTAAGAACGGCTCTCCTTCACGGCCCAGGGATCTTGTCCGTCCCATATGTATCTCATAGCCGTTTACCCGCTTTTGATTTAGCAAGCAGGTCCCTGTTACCCTCTGGACAACTTTTTGACCTTCCAGAATAGTGGTAACAGGGAGAAGCCCCATTCCTTTGACCTGGTTTCGTTTCGATTCTACACCAAAAGGATCCTTGATCCTTTCTCCCAGGATCTGATAACCCCCACAGATGCCAAGAACTCTGCCGCCTCCCTTAGCAAATCTTGAAATGACCTGTTTCCACCCTGTACGGGCCAACCAGACGGCATCTTCCATCACATTTTTCGCGCCCGGCAGGATCAGACAGTCGTATTTCCTTGAAAATTCCTGAGATTTAAAAAGGTAATTGACCACCACATAGGGCTCCCTGTCGAGGATTTCAAAGTCCGTGAAATTGGAAATGGATGGAAGTCTCACTACACCTATATTAATTGTATTTGGACCGACTGACCTGGGTTTTCGTTTATCCTCCTGGACCGCAACAGAGTCTTCCGAATCGATAACAATATCCTTGTAGAACGGGACAAGACCCAAAACTGGCTTGCCGGTTTTTTGCTCAATGTATTCTATGCCTGATGAGAAAAGCCGTGGATCTCCACGGAACTTGTTGACCAGAAATCCGATGGTAAGCTCTCTCTCTTTTCGGGTCATAAGATGATAACTCCCAATTATCTGTGCAAAGACGCCTCCGCGATCAATATCCGCAACAAGAATGCAGGGAGCGTCAACTGCCTTTGCCATGGAAAAATTGACAAGGTCATTTTCCTTGAGGTTCATTTCACAGCAGCTTCCTGCCCCTTCCATGACAATAAGGTCGTATTCTCTTTCCAGCCGATTATAGGATTCCATAACAGCACTTTTCAACCTGGGTTT
>JAUWMY010000350.1 GCA_030612945.1 Desulfobacteraceae bacterium | reverse complement strand
CTAAATCACTTCGAGATCTGCTGACCCAACATCAGGTGGTGGCAAGTGCTCCATGCCGTATTGATGCAGGCGGCACCTGGGACATAAAGGCAATGGCACTTCCATTTGAGAGGCTAAGGCCAATCACTGTGAACATTGCCCTGAATCTGAGGACCTCAGTGGTTCTATCGCCTTACAGGGACGGTTGGGTGAAAATCTCTTCCGATGGGTTCCTGCGCGGTGAGTCCTTTTCCATGGACCAATTACCTCTAACTCCTCCATTCGGCCTTTTTTTTGCCGCTGTCTCCTATTTTGATGTACACGGCATGGCAGTACAAATCAGATCTCAATCTCCCGTGAAGTCAGCCCTGGGCGGCTCCAGCACAGCCCTTGTGGCCTTAATCAAGGCCCTTTCAAAGGTGTCAAGTGGCAGGAAAATATCTGCAAAAGAGATCCTGCACCTGGCATATCATCTTGAAGATGGCATCAGTGGGGGGAATTGTGGGCTTCAAGATCATGCGGCTGCCGTTTATGGAGGAGTGAGTCAATGGGAATGGCGTTACGGGCAACGAACTGCGCCTTTTGAAAGGATAGCCCTCCTGGACCGGCAGGGACAAAAGGAACTTTCAAAACACCTGTTGGTGGCGTATAGCGGAGAAAGCCACACCTCGTCCACAACCAACCGCAAATGGATCAAAGATTTTCTTTCTGGCCGCACAAGGTCAGGATGGGTAAAGGTTAACGAAATCGTCTACAACCTGGCTCGAGCCATTAAGAAATTGGACTGGGGCCGGGCTGCCGGTTTTTTACAGGAAGAAATGGCCCTGAGAAGAGAACTGACTCCCGAGGCACTTATACCGATCATCGAAAAAATGGTGGGCCAGGCAGAGTATGCAGGGTGTGGGTCCAGGTTTGCAGGGGCAGGAGCAGGCGGCTCCCTTTGGGCCATTGGAGAAACGGGAGATATCCAGAGGCTAAAAAAGGTTTGGGGAAAAACCCTGGCGCCGGTCAAAGAAGCCAGGATTCTTGATTGTGAAGTGGACCCGCATGGGGTCAGATAGTTGTGTTTAAAGGCCGCAGGCATGCCTCAATTTTTTTGCTCCTCATAAACCTGGCCAAAGTCCTCTGTTTCAAATATTGGCCTAAATTGTCCAAGAAGGACGTTGGTCGCATGTTCTAACATGTAAATATCCCCTTCACGTACGAGGCCCATATCCAACCCTTTGATGGTCTGCTTTAACTCCTCAAACTGAGAAAGGAATTCCTGATTTTCGTACTCGTTACCAATGGCTTTATGAACATCTATGATGGTGCCGATGCAGTTCTCGACCCTGAGGCGATATTTATTCTTTTGATCCATATTCGCGATACTTCAGCTACTTAGACAGGATCAACAGGATTGACAAGATAAAATTTGATTCTGTTATCCTGTCAAATGTTTTTCCCCGTTGTGAATTACTACTCATATTTTTCGCAAACCTTTTTTAGTGCCTTATGAATAAATTTGTGTTCAAAACGCACAGAAGATTTTGTTTTAATTGTCAATGCTCTCTTTAGATATGGTATACGGAGCGAGCCGACTTCGCCATAATGGCCTACGGCTACGACGGCTGAAAGCGACTCCTTAACTTTAGGCACTTCAAACTTTAGTGCACTTTAGGCACTTTTACGGTTTAGGCCTTTCCGACTTCCACCATCGTGTCCATAAAAACCTTGTAAAATTTCTCATTGTCCGAAATAGCGTGTTGCATGATAGAAGTCAATCTGTCCAGATCGCCCCCGTTTATTACCATATTGGCACTCATTGCAAAAGCCATCATATGGTCCATGGTCTTATATTCATCTGCAACCAAGGCAAGAAAAACGCGTCTCCGAAGCGACATGGAGAGATTATTAATGTGCTGAAGGATAGGGCTTTGCGCCATGTCTATTCCGTCGAATCCGTCGGACAATAATATCACATCAAAATGATGCAATCGCATCTTACTGATAGCGTCTCTGGTATTTTTAGCCGAAACACACCTGTAACCCAGCTCCTCAACGGTCCGCCCTAATTTTTTAATCTGCTGGGCCTCATTCCCCATAACCAGGGCCAGTTTTGCACCTTCTTCGAAAAAATCAAGTGATGCATCATCGTCTTCATAGCCATAGTCAGGATCCGCATTATTCACCCCCGGTCCGGGCTTCTCCTCGGCCTCAGAAGACAAGTTTTTCCGCCCTGGAACAGGGATATTTAAAGTGATCCTGTTTTTGCACTTTGGGCAGCTAACAGTTGACTGTTGACCTCTGGGTATTTTCTCATCCGGAATATTTAATCTCGTGTTACATTTCTCACAGATGATCTCCATGTGTTTGGCTCCTTAAATAAATGGATCATCGCCGATTAGTGTGAAAACCAAATTAGGGACGTAGCACAAAAGCATTGTAGGGTCGAGTTTTATATCCGACCGGAGTTGCGGTGGCATATAAAATGCCACCCTACATGATATGAACAAAGGCTGTCACTCTAATCCGCGATGGGCCAAATAAATCACTTATTTTTTCCATAATCCCTGTCAATGGACAGGTCTTCAATGGAAGTGGTTTTTTCACCTCTTGCAGATTTTATGGAATCTATAGCGCGTCCGGTTACTGACCTCCTGGAGGAATAACTCAGGGCTGCTTGTTCGGTAATGAGACCATCCCTGTAAAGCTCTGATATGCACTGGTCAAATGTCATCATCCCAAAGGGCTGACTCCCTTCAATAATCTCATAGAATGTTTTCCCTTCTGCCTCTCCGTGTAAAATGGAATCTCTAACCCTGAGATTGGCCCCCATGATCTCAAAAGCAGCCACACGGTCGCCACTCACCTTTGGCAGCAGCCGCTGACAGGCGATCCAACGCAACGTATCCGCAAGCCTGATCCTGATCTGTTTTTCCTCATCCATGTCAAACATTCCTATGATCCTGTTGATTGTCTGGCCTGCATCAACGGTATGCACACTGCTGAGCACTAGATGCCCGGTTTCAGCAGCAGAAAGACCAATCTCTACCGTCTCCCTGTCTCTCATCTCACCCACCAGGATCACCTTTGGGGCCTGCCTGAGAGCAGCTCTCAGGCCATTGGCAAAGGCGTCGAAATCCATCCCCAGCTCCCGCTGGTTAAAAGTGGCTTTTTTCTGAGAATGCACATACTCCACCGGATCCTCCAGTGTTACCACATGGACCGACTTTTTCTCGTTGATCTCATTTAATACTGCTGCCAGTGACGTTGTCTTGCCGGTTCCTGTTGCCCCGGTCACCAAAATAATGCCATTTCTTTCCTCAGCCATCTTTGAAAATGCAGGAGGCAGTCCCAGTTCCTCGATTGTGGGAACACGCGTGGCCAACTGTCGCATTACAGAAGAATAACAACCCTTTTGTGAGAAAACGTTAACCCTGAAGCGGGCTTTTCCGGCCAACTGATACGAGGTGTCACATGAGCCCTCAGAAAGAAGCGCCCTGGTCAAACGTCGATCCCTATTGATCAGATTGAGGGCCAAAATTTCCGTCTGAAAAGGAGTTAGTTGGCGAATTGGAGGTGTAAACGACACCGGCAGTAACTCTCCGGAAGATTCCACCTGGAATGGTTTGTCCACTGTAACGTTGAGGTCTGATACGTTGTCATGAGACTCCAACATGGCAGTAAGCATGTAATCTATCTGTTGTTTTCGCATGGTCAATTATCTCCTGATTAAAATGCCAACTTCACAGGTCGAATTTCTGTAACTTCTCAAAAAGTTCGTGTGGAGTTTATCCGTAAGGATTTTATAAAAGGCTTACGCCTAAATTCCGAAAGGCTATAGAGCCACTATCATTCGCTCAAGACCTTTATCCGGTTTTGAACGCCCGAACTTTTTGAGAAG
>JAUWMY010000385.1 GCA_030612945.1 Desulfobacteraceae bacterium | reverse complement strand
CTTCTCAAAAAGTTCGTGTGGAGTTTATCCGTAAGGATTTTATAAAAGGCTTACGCCTAAATTCCGAAAGGCTATAGAGCCACTATCATTCGCTCAAGACCTTTATCCGGTTTTGAACGCCCGAACTTTTTGAGAAGTTACAAATTTCTTTGGGGAATAATCCATCAAACTTCCGTAAAATCAGCCGGTGGATTTTTCACAAAAGGCAAAAACCTGGATTTATCCTCGGCCTTTGTATAGGCATCATCAGCATTGATAATCCTCTTATCCAGAAGAAGCATTATGGCATCGTCTAAGGTCTGCATGCCATATTTCTTTCCTGTTTGAAGCGTGCCTGGAATTTGAAATGTCTTTCCTTCCCGGATCAGATTCCTTACAGCAGGGGTGCCAATCATAATTTCGACCGCGGCCACCCTGCCCTGTTTGTCAATGCGCTTGAAAAGGGTCTGTGCCACCACAGCCCGAATCCCGTCTGCAAGGGTATTCCTTACCTGTTGCTGCTGGCTAACGGGAAAAACCTCAATAATCCGGTCCACTGTCTTTGCCGCGCTGGAAGTATGAACTGTAGCAAAAACAAGGTGTCCTGTGGCTGCGGCCTCGAGAGCCAACGATATGGTCTCCAGATCACGCAACTCTCCCACGAGAATAATATCAGGATCCTCACGCAAGGCACCTCTGAGTGCAGCCGAAAATGAACGGGTATGCAGGCCCACCTCCCTGTGGTTTACAACAGCTTTGTCACTCTTATGAACAAACTCAATAGGATCTTCAACGGTGATAATATGGTCTTTCCGGGTCCGGTTAGCTTCGTGAATGATCGCGGCGAGTGTGGTCGATTTTCCGCTACCCGTAGGGCCGGTCACCAGAACCAATCCTCTCGGCAGGGTAGCAAGCCGCTTAATGACCTTTGGAAGACCCAAGTCATCACACGTTAGGATAATTGAAGGTATTTCTCTAAAAACAGCACCCACGCCATTTCTCTGTTGGAAGAAGTTGGCACGGTACCGGGCCAGCCCGGGGATTTCATAAGCAAAATCAACATCTCCTGTCTCTTCAAAGACCTTAATTCTATCTTCGGCAACAATTTCGTATAACATTGCTTTTAAGTTATCGTTATCAAGTGGTTTATATTTCACTCTCTCCAGCTCACCTCGGATCCTAAGAACAGGCTGCTGGCCGGCCACCAGATGCAGGTCAGATGCCCCCTGCTCATTCATGAGCTTAAAAAAAGCGTCTATTTGTGCCATAAATTCCTCCTGGTAAAATAAAGTATAGTCTCACAGGTAAAGATGTTGGACTGTATTATCGGTAGATTTTCTCGACGACCTACTGTAATGTACACCTTATTTATAAATCTCTCTTCCCGCCAGAGGCAGGACTACTTTGCAGCAATTATAACATTATATACCGGCGTGGGCACTATGTTCAACCACAAAATTGAAACCTGTGCGGTTAGATGTAGCGTGATTTCAGGATGTTCGGGATTAGTGTCTGAACGAAAACTAGGAATTTTTTTCAAGATCAAGGAAGGCGAAAATTATAACCACAGGAATACATTGAAGTATTTCGAGGATTATAATTTTAGCCTGTTGATAAATCCCGCTCATCGGGGACGTAGAGATTGGGAAAAATAACAGTTTTCAGTCGGGCACGAATTAGCAAATCGAACAAATCACCGTCATATAGCGAAACACAACATCCAAAACCGAAGTTTCACATATTACATATCGGCAACTTTACCACAAAACTTTAATTGCGCAAGATGCCCACAGCAATTCTAATTTTGGCCATTGAACAAAGAATGAGCTTGACACGCTTTGCCGTGGTCATGGGGCTCTCTTTTCAGACGGTCAGCCGATGGCGGAAAAATTTTGCAAGAGGCGCAAACCCAATTCACCTGACCTCTCCGCCCGCCAGAACACGAGGGTTCTCCATGATCGTGCAACCACTTTTTGACCGTCTGAAAAGAGAGCCCCATGACCACCCAAACAGGATTCATTTTCTATAAAATTACCCTAAAGCCAAAACTAGAATTGTTGAGATGCCCATAAATATAAAAATATTCACCACCCTTTTCCTGGCCATTTTTTTTACAACCTTGGGCGTTGGCCTGGTCGTACCCCTGCTGCCTGTCTACGCACATGAACTTGGGGCAGGCGCTTTTCAGGTAGGTCTTGTTTTTGCGGCCTTTTCCTTAACAAGAAGCATGTTTGTCCCATATTTTGGCAAGCTCTCTGATAAGAAGGGCAAAAAGCCTTTTCTGACAACAGGACTCTTCATCTTTTTCTTCCTGTCGATCCTTTATACCTATTCAAAAAATATAGAAACCCTGATACTGCTTAGATTGGGCCAGGGGTTCGCATCAGCAATGGTCTTGCCCGTGGCTCAGGCCTACATTGGGATCATGACACCCCCACAAAAAGAAGGTCGCGTTATGGGCCTTTTCAGCATTTCCCTTTACGGCGGTCTGAGTATCGGGCCCCTATTGGGCGGTGTGGTCAAGGACCGGTTCAGTATTAACGCATCGTTTCTCAGCATGGGGGCGCTGTGCCTTTTTGGATTTGTGCTCTGTCTCCTGTTCCTCCCTCGGGAAGGTGTGCTCCAGACAAGCAGCCCCTCTGGTTCCGGAAAACCTAAATCCTATTTGGCGATTGTAAAGACGCCTGCGATTTTGTCTCTTTTTACTTTCAGGATCTGTTTTACTACCTGCATTGGCATAATCTGGACCTTCCTGCCTCTTTTCGCCAATACCATGCTGGATCTTTCCAGTTCGGCCATCGGTTTCGTGATAATGATCAACGTATTTATTGCAGGTGTCCTGCAGGCGCCTATGGGATATATCGCTGACCGGTTCAGCAAAAAAATCATGGTGACGGCAGGAGGAGTTTTAGCTATTATCTCATTATTGTGCTTGAACTATGCCACATCATTTAATGGACTGGTTATTGCCAATGGAATTTTTGGGTTGGCCGGTGGCATATCACTTCCAGCTATTATGGCGCTTGGTATAATTGAGGGCCGAAAAACCAGGGCCATGGGTTCCATTATGGCCCTTCTTACAATGGCCCACAGCCTGGGCATGCTGGTTGGACCTTTGCTTGCAGGGATAATCATTGACGTTTTTTCAATGGAAACAATTTTTGTTACAGGAGCTGCCATTTTGGGCGCCGGAACGATTGTATTTTTGAGGAATCATAAAGAATGAACGAAAATATCGGCCTGATAGAAGTTGATATGTTCCCTTCGGAAATCAACAGTTTAGATCATCCTGAAGTCCTCCGCTTCAGGGAACTCCTGGAGGATGTTGCTCTGGAAAATCATTGCCGTCTCCTCTTTTTTGACATAGAAAACGGAATCGTTAGTTTCTCGTTTGACAGCGATAAACTTATGGCCAATATCCTGAAGATCTTTCAAAATGACAGCTAAAGTCGACCTTGATCAAATTACAATTATCCTCGTGCAAGCCCAGATTCCGGAAAACATCGGTTCAGCAGCCCGCGCCATGCATAACAGGGGGATCCCAAGGCGCCTCCTGGTTATGCCCAATAATTATGAACTCACCACTCTCCTCAAAACCGC
>JAUWMY010000296.1 GCA_030612945.1 Desulfobacteraceae bacterium | reverse complement strand
GTTCCGGACCAGTGATTATGTTTCCATGCTGGTAGAACTGATCCCGGAACTAAAAGACAGCAAAGGCAGAGAGATAAAAAACCAGGATCTGCCCTTCTTAAAGCAGGTTGTCCTATACCACCCCGCTGAACCCATGGAGAGCCGCCGTTTCTATCCGGGCTTCAACACCTGGATGGATATCCTTGAACTGGCAGAATCCGTTCCCCTGAAAGAGGTGGACAGGATCACTGCATCCCTTGACATCGATGATCCAATTAACATCCAATATACCTCAGGAACCACCGGCCACCCCAAAGCAGTAGTCCTGACCCATCACAACATTCTCAACAATGCCTATTTTAGCGGACTATCCATGCACTTTACAGAAAAGGACAGGCTTTGTGTGCCCGTCCCATTTTATCACTGTTTTGGCGCGGTGCTGGCCAATCTGCTCTGTCTCTCTCACGGAGCCTGTGTCGTTATTGCTTGTGAGCATTTTGATGCCCTGGAGGTCTTGGAAGCGATCGAAGCGGAGAAATGCACAGCCATTCACGGCGTGCCTACTATGTTTATTGCTGAGCTGGAGCACCCGGAATTTAATAACATTAATATCTCTACCTTGCGCACGGGAATCATGGCAGGTGCGCCTTGTCCTCCAACCCTCATGAAACGGGTGATGGAAGAGATGCACTGCCGGAAGATCCTCATTGGCTACGGTGAGACCGAGGCATCTCCCTTGACTCACCTAACGTTACGAGACGACAGTATGGAACGCCGTATCATGACCGTTGGCAAGAGCCTCCCCCATCAGGAAGCAAAGGTAGTAGAGATTAACACTGGCGCAACCGTGCCCCTTGGACAAACCGGGGAGATCTGTTTTCGAGGCCACCACGTTATGAAGGGCTACTATGGGGACCTGGAGGCTACAAGGGCAACCATCAATGGAAACGGCTGGCTTCATTCCGGTGACCTGGGAACCATGGATGCCGATGGATATGTGCGCATCACGGGAAGATTGAAGGAAATGATCATCCGTGGGGGCCAGAATATATACCCACGCGAAATCGAGGAGTTTATCTATGGTCATCCCAAGGTTGCCGAGGTGGCAGTCTTTGGCATGCCGGACGAGTACTACGGCGAAGAGGTTGTGGCCTGGATCAAACTACACGCCGGCAACACTGCCTCTGAGCAGGAAATCCGTGACTTCTGTAGGGATAACCTGGCACACTTCAAAATCCCGCGCTATATCTGGTTTGTGGAAGAGTTTCCCATGACGGTGACCGGCAAGCTACAGAAATTCCGTATGCAAGAAATCGCAATTGAAAAAATGAAAATAAAGAAGGTCCAAACTCCAGGCGCTTAAAGGCCTAAAATTCTCCATCAACGATGTTTCTTATCCTTACAATTATTGTAGCCGTTCACGGCTTGAAACTTGAAAATAGAAATTAGAAATTTGGGAGAGATTAAATTAGAAACTTGAAATTGGAAATTGGGAAGAACAGTACACGTGCAGCGCAGGCGCTTGCGCCGCGTGAAAGCATGAATGCCTAATTTCCAGTTTCTAATTTCCAATTTCAACGTTCCGTGAACGCTTACCAATTATTCAACATAGCCAACGTTCTTCAGTTTAATACGTCAACTTATAAACTAATATCCAGCAAGTCCCTATTGATATTAAACAGTATGGTATTCTTTGCTCTTTGACTTTGAATTTTTTAACATTATATTATAAATAATTCACTACAGTTAATCAATCTAAAATAATGATACTATATTTAGTGACTGAACGAAAACTATATCTCGGAAGGTTACAAATTGCGCTTTTTTTCGGTGAGCAATTAGCTCTAAATGCTAACACCTGACAGGTACTAACTTCATGTGTATAAATATAGTGCAAAGCCTTATTTAATCATGGTTAATAGGGTTTTCGTGACACTATTTAACAATAGGAACAAATTAATGGTTAATTTTGTAAAAAATGAAAAAATAAGAAATATCGCAATCATATCCCATGTTGATCATGGAAAAACCACGCTTGTTGATGGTATGTTAAAACAAAGCGGGTTGTTCAGGACCGGGCAGGAAGTAGATGAAAGGATAATGGACAGGATGGATCTGGAGCGTGAAAGGGGGATTACCATTGCTGCAAAAAACTGTTCCGTAAAATGGAAAGGGGTAAAGATAAATATTATAGATACCCCTGGCCATGCTGATTTTGGCGGTGAGGTAGAAAGAGCGCTTTCCATGACAAATGGCGCGCTCCTTTTGGTAGATGCTTCGGAAGGCCCACTGCCTCAAACCCGTTTTGTATTAAAAAAGGCGCTAAAAGCCGGGCTTACAATTATAGTGGTAATTAACAAGATCGATCGGAATGACGCCCGCCCCAATGAAGTTCTAAACGAAATATACGATCTCTTTATAGATCTTGACGCCACGGACAACCAGCTTGAGTTCCCTTTGCTCTATGCCATAGGACGGGATGGAATTGTTAAAAAATCATTAGATGATAAGGAGAAAAATCTAAATTTGCTTTTTGATACGATATTGGATAATATCCCGGCCCCTTCTTATGATCCGGAAGAACCTTTCCAGATGCTGGTATCAGACCTCGATTATTCTGACTATCTGGGAAGGCTTGCCATAGGCAGGATGTCTAACGGACATGTAAAATTCAACGACAATCTTGTCTGTATTAATGAAAACAACGAGCCTGTACCACTTAAAATCTCAAATCTAAAAGTATATGACGGCCTGGATCTTAAAGAGGTTAAAACAGCAGGAGCCGGTGATATTGTTATACTTTCAGGAATAGAAAATGTCAGGATCGGAGATACAATCTGTACAAAAGAAAATCCAAAATCCTTAAAAAGGATAAAAGTCGATGAACCCACCGTATCGATGAAGTTTACTATAAACAATTCTCCTTTTGCCGGAAAAGAAGGAAAATATGTTCAATCAAGCAAAATATACGAACGGCTTGTAAAGGAAACCTTAAGAAATGTAGCTATAAGAGTTGAAGAAACAGAGGATAAGGAAAGCTTTCTTGTCAAGGGAAGAGGCGAATTCCAGATGGCTATCCTGATTGAAACCATGAGGAGGGAAGGTTTTGAACTTTGCGTAGGCCGTCCTGAAGTAATCTATAAATATGAAAACAACAAGAAACTTGAACCAACAGAACAGCTCTTTATCGATTGTGACGAACATTTCTTAGGAATTGTTACGGAAAAACTTTCCATAAAAAAAGGGAAACTGATCAATCTTGTTAATGATGGAAAAGGAAGGGTGAGGATAGAATTTAATATTCCTTCCAGAGCGCTTATAGGTTACAGGGATGAGTTTTTGACCGACACTAAGGGCACGGGGATAATAAATTCTATCTTTGCAGGTTACGACGAATACAGGGGAGATTTCAAATCAAGGGTTACCGGCTCCATAGTCGCGGACAGAGAAGGAAAGGCAGTGGCATATGCTCTTTTTAATCTTGAACCAAGGGGACAGATCTTTATTGTTCCGGGTAATCCTGTTTACGAAGGCATAGTTATAGGGGAACACAACCGGCAAAATGATATTACTGTTAACGCGTGCAAGGAAAAAAAGCTTTCTAATATGCGCGCATCAGGAAAGGATGACAATATTATCCTGGCCCCTGTAAGACCTGTGACCCTTGAGCGCGCAATAAATTTCATAAAAAGCGACGAGATGGTCGAGGTCACGCCAAAATCGATACGCATCAGGAAAAGCATCCTGTCCGCACATAAAAGGTATGTGATGAGAGGACGCTAAAAAGCCGGCAGCCAGAGGAATTAATTATAATGTGATCCAAAGCGCATCACGGGTAACAGGCAAACTATACCTCGAAAGGCCACAACTCGCGATTTTTCGCTGGCCCTGAACATCAATAGCTGTGTTGCTCAGGCTTGAAATAGCTTGCTATTTCGCGCCTTCGCGCCTTGCTCTTGATGCTCATTGCTCACCGAAAAAAACGCAATTTGTAACCTTCCGAGAGGAAATAGAGAAGCAGATGAGAGGTATGCGAATCTGGATTTTCCGGACTACGGACGTTGATTCAAAAGTACTGAACCATTTGCAGGAAAACCTGGCGATGGTTTTCTGCGGTACTGTAAAATCGGGCAGGACGTTTGAACTCAAGGAAAAGGAGCTTCATGCTGCACGAGGGCAGTATAAATCGACCCCTATCCTCTGGCGACTTCGTATTCTGAAGCCGACCCAGGATTTTTTGCTGGCGGTCACCGAGGCTGACCTTTATGCCGACGGACTGAATTTTGTGTTTGGCGAGGCCTACTTAGCGGCCCGCTGCGCCATCATTTCACTGGCCAGGTTGAAAGCAGGATATCCGGGAAAGCCCTTTACTGCAGAACTATTTTTACGCCGGGCGCTGACCGAAGCGGTGCATGAGGTAGGTCACCTCTTGGGAATAGGTCACT
>JAUWMY010000206.1 GCA_030612945.1 Desulfobacteraceae bacterium | reverse complement strand
GCGAACCTCGTAGCGTAATCCTAAAAAATTACGAGTATTTGTTATTGTCAGTAGCCACATCCTAATTGAGTCCCGATTCTCGACAGTTATTTGTGCTCCCGTTTACACGACTTACAATGGCCTTTCAACCCAAGTTGCAGTCGGAATCGACGAAGGTCTGAAACATGACAGCAGCATTCACTGCGATGAACTCATCAGCCTGACGAAGTACGTATTGACAGATTACGTCGGTAAGCTCCCTTCTGCGAAGCTACATTTTCTTGAAAGATCTCTGAAAATTGCCTTGCAACCGAATGATGAATAGGAAGAGCGAACAATCACATTCACTCTGACGCCAAAAGCCAGGGCGGTTTTAGCCTTTACCATTTCTGTGTAAAACTTCTCTTTTGCTAAGTCCTTATTGGCTTTGGGCGCAGGTGATTCGTGTCGGCAGATAATAAGGATTCGGATCATAAAGTGATAGTACCTAAACATATAGCCTTTATAATGGATGGCAACGGGCGTTGGGCATGTGGAAATTTACCCCTCAACTCTGTGAAAAACCCTTGACATGTATATCCCTGTCATATACGGTGATAGATAATGGAAAACGAATTTGACAATTTCGTGGGTTTTCAGTGGGACCAAGGTAATATCGACAAGAACCTCATCAAGCACAACGTTGAAAACTGGGAGTCTGAACAGGTATTCTTCAACAAACCGCTTCTTGTTCTCGATGATCCCAAACATTCGATCCCTGAAAAACGGTGGGCTGCATTTGGCAAAACTGATGCTGATCGTTTTCTTATCGTGATATTCACAAAGAGAGGCGATCTGACTAGAGTAATTTCCGCCAGAGATATGAATAAAAAGGAGAGGAAATTTTATGATGAAAAAGGATAAAACCATCCCTAAATTCAAAAACGAAGACGAAGAACGAGAATTCTGGGCTACTCATTCTCCGCTTGATTATTTTAATATAAAAGATTTCAAAAGAGCTTCTTTCCCCAAGCTAAAGCCATCGTTAAAATCAATATCAATTCGTCTTCCGGAGGGTATGCTGGCTGAACTAAAAACCCTCGCAAACAAGAAAGATGTGCCCTACCAAAGTCTGGCAAAAATCTATCTTGATAGGCAAATTTCCTTAGAGCGTGGATCTTTCCCCACTACTCCAAAAAAGAGAAGACGGAAAGCTGATGCCCAACAAGTCACCGGAGCCGACTCCTGAAAGGACAAGGCCTTTCAGAAACGGCTCAGTTCCAACGTTCCTGCAACTCGTTCTGGTAGGATTATAGAAAGAGACCCCAAAGAGTTATTTCCCCAATACAAGAACTCTCGTATTACTTATGCTATGGTCATATTGGAAATTGCCCAGAAACCTCAGCTCCATAATCCAGCCTAATACCACATATGTTATGGGGTCTTTTTCTTTGACTTACAAGAGCCATTTTCCTATACTTCCTCACACAAAAAGTGAATTCTTATCAAATAATTAAAGGAGTAAAAATGGAGACTTATATTATTCACAGTGAAATGACAGAAAAAGGTTTAGCGGAAATAGCTAATATACCATTAGCTGCAGAAGAGATTGGGCAAAAGCTTAAAGAACAAGGTGGAGAGCTTAAAGGTTTTTATAAAACTATGGGAGTGATAGACTATGTTGCAATAATTGAAGCACCAAATGATAAGATAGCGTTAGCTGCGGTTATGGCGTTTGCGTTAACAGGATACTTTAACGGAACAACATTAAAAGCATTTACTATGCAACAGATGAAGGATAGTTTGGAAATAACTAAAAAGTTTAAATAGTTTTATTGTAAGTTCTCAAAAAGTCCGGGCTATATCAGAAAAATCCCCCCTGGCCCAGACCTGGCCTTGATACATTGAGAGAGTGGCTGATCAAACATAGCTGCTTCGTCAGGTTATGATATATGCCCCAAGTCGCGCCTCCCGATCCCGTCCCGGTCTCGGGACGGGGAGGGCAGGCCTCAATCCCCCTTTGCAAAAGGGGGAAGCAGTCGGAATGCCCGAGCTTATCGAGAAGTTACGTTTTATTCTGTTTAAAATTCCAAAAGAGATTAATCAGATTCTTAGGGCTTACGCAAAAATAAGTTCACATTTTCGCATACCATCTTCAGAACACCTTTGCCTGCGCCTCAATCTCAAAATCCTCAAAATCCTGCCTTGGCAGGACTACCCCTGTGGATTTGCTCAATCGGAGCAGCCAATTCTTGCCTAAATCTGGGCGCCAATTCTGCGAATTTATTTTTGCGCAAACCCTGAGGGGTTCTAACTTGAAGGAGATAACCTATGGATCAATTCGTACATTCCAATACAGAAAGGGAAATGGAAGTGTACGGTTATGACTCGGTTGTGAAAAGCCATTGCCGTATGTGTCACGGCGGCTGTGGGGTCCTGGTTTACGTCAAAGACGGCAAAATCGCAAAGATCGCTGGCGATCCGGACTGTCCTATAAACCACGGGACTCTGTGCTCAAAGGGCATTGGGGCCAGTCAACTGGTCTATCACCCCGATCGTTTGACCTACCCTGTGAGAAGGGTCGGATCGAAGGGGAGCGGAAAATGGGAACGCATATCCTGGGATGAGGCACTGGACGCCATTGCCGAGAAGATCCTGAACTATAAAGAGTCATTCGGCGCCGAATCCATTGTGATGGGTTACGGTACGGGAAGAGAAAATGAGGCGGTCATCTACCGGTTCGCCAACCTTCTTGGGTCTCCGAATACGCTTACTGCCGGCCATTTTTGTTACGGGCCCAGGATCGCCACGACCATCATCACCTGCGGTACAAATCCTATCGTAGATTATGAAAACAATCCCAGGTGCATCATGGTCTGGGGTAACAACCTGGTGATCAGCAATCCGGACTGCTACAAGGGTGAGCCTTTTTCCACGGCCCTGGATGCCGGGGCAAAGCTGATTGCCGTGGATCCCAGACTTACCCGCATTGCGGCACGTGCCGATATCTGGCTTCCCCTGAGACCGGGGACCGACACGGCCCTGGCGCTCGGCATGTGTAACGTGATTGTCCAAGAAGAGCTCTATGATAAGGAATTCGTGGAAAACTACGTTCACAGATGGGATGCCTTTGTCCGGCGGGTAAATGAATATCCCCTTAGAAAAGTGGAAGAAATCACCTGGGTGCCCAAGGAGAAAATCCAGGAGGCGGCAAGACTTTTTGCCACCACAAAACCTGCGGCCATTCAATGGGGGGTGGCGATCGAGCAGCAGGTAAACTGCGCGGATAACAACCGTGCCTTGCTTGCCCTTATGGGCATCACTGGGAACATTGACGTTCAGGGCGGACAGATGCTTTTCAGCTCCCCGAAAATCAGGAACGTAGGCCAGTTCGGAGCCCACAAGATGCTCTCAAGGGAACAGGCTGAAAAACGGCTGGGAGGAGATCGTTTCCGATTGGCGGGAAATTTTGCAATCATAAATCCCAAATGCGTCTGGGACGCCATTTTGGAAGAAGAGCCCTATCCTGTTAAAATGCTCTTTCTCATCAGCTCCAACCCGGTCTTGACCCGGGGCAACGCAAGGGAGGTGTACCGGGCCCTGGAAGCCGTGGAATTCATGGCAGTCGCCGATTTTTTTATGACCCCCACAGCGGAGCTGGCGGATATTGTGCTGCCGGCGGCCACATGGCTCGAGATGGATTATATCGGTGATTTTTGGAAGCGTCACGGGTATATCCTGCCCCGGCGGAAGGTCGTCCAGATCGGTGAATGCCGATCGGACCATGAGATGCTAAACGACCTGGCCCATAGGGTCGGCCAGGGCGAACACTGGTGGGATACATTCGAAGGCGGCCTTGATCATATCCTTGAACCCATGGGGATCACCTGGAAGGACTTCGAGAAGATGGACTATATCAGGGGGGATGTGCATTACCGGAAGTACAAGGAAAAAGGTTTCTCCACCCCCACCGGAAAATTTGAACTCTATTCCACCCTGCTCGAAAAATGGGGATATGATCCCCTGCCCCAATTCCGGGAACCGCCGGAAGGCCCCAACAGCAGCCCGGAAATTTATAAGAAATATCCCTATATCCTTATTACCGGCAGGAGACAGCCCGGATTTTTCCACACGGAGAACCGTCAGCTCCCCTGGCTCAGAGAACTTCACAAGGATCCGGTAGTGGAGATCCATCCGGAGACCGCGGAAAAGGAAGGGATCGGGGAAGGAGACTGGGTTATCATCGAGTCCCCGAGGGGCAAGGTTCGACAGCGGGCCAGGCTTTTTGCAGGGATGGATCCGAGAATCGTTTCCGCGGAGCATGCCTGGTGGTTCCCGGAAAACAAGGACCCCGGGCACGGATGGGATGAGTCAAACATCAATATCCTGACAAGCAATGCCTATGAGGACTGTGATCCGGCCATGGGGGCGACCCATGTGAGAACGCTTCTTTGCAGGATTAGACCTAATTGAGCAGTTGAGTGGTTAAGTAGTTGTTCTCGTTTGTTTTTGTACAGTTTGCATGAAAATTGGACACTCGTAGAATTCAGGAATTTAGGAATTGAAATATGAATCTTTTCTTTATCTTAATCCCTCAATCCCTAAATTCACAATTCCTCAATTTGGCTCCATATAGCCATTATGATGAGGATGGTGTCCAAAAATCGGACATAGTTCTTAGATCAAATAACGAGGTCTGAATTTATGAAGGAATACGCGTTGATTATTGATCACGAATCCTGCTGGGGGTGCAAGACCTGCGAGGTAGCATGCAAACAGGAAAACCAGGCCCCCACCGGGATCAAGCTGATATCCGTTTGGGAAGAAGGCCCCAGGATCGTCGAAGGGAAACCGGAATTTGTTTATCGGGTGAATGTGTGCAGACACTGCGATGAGCCCGAATGTGTCGAGGCCTGCCCGGAGGAAGCGATTTTCAAGAGAGACGACGGTATTGTAGTCCTGGACCAAAAGAAGTGTGTCGGATGCGAACTCTGTTTAGACGCCTGTCCCTATGATGCCATAGCCTTTGATGCGGACGAAGGCATCGCCCAAAAGTGTAACCTCTGTTATCACCGGGTGGATCAGGGGCTCATACCCGCCTGCGCCGACAACGTGTGCCTGGCCCATTGCATCTATTTTGGGGACCCGAAGGAGATACAAGAACAGATAGCCGAGAAGCACAGGGCATGGTCGAATGGGGCGATGGATCTCTGTGAGGTATAGGCGTCAACTACACCCCTAACCCAGGTAAACCGGAAAAGTGCCTAAAGTGAACTAAAGTTTGAAGGGCCTAAAGTTAAGGAACTTCGTGACTTTTTATAATGGATGGTTTTCACAAGGCCTGCCGCCATTGCCGACCTTTTGAGATATGCCCGCTTCCGTACATGACAGGCGAGGCAGGCGGGCCTGCGTGACAAATCAGAACAAGGAACTCGGGTAATATGTAGTCAAAGAATTCGACCGTCTTGCCTGTCAAGAGGCACGGTAACAGTTGGCTCAGCCAAGACCTTAATCGAGAACTTTAGACAATTTGAAAATGTTAAATATTACCTTGA
>JAUWMY010000044.1 GCA_030612945.1 Desulfobacteraceae bacterium | reverse complement strand
TGAACGGTTACATATTTTTTAGCATTTGTCATTTGGCATTCATTTGAAATTTGCCTGTCGTAGTGAAACGAAGATCCCGCCGTCGGGGCCCCGTGAAATTCACGACAGTGACAGTGAAACGTATTTAACTGGGGGGCTTTGGCCTTTGTCATTCGAATCCATTTGATTTACATATTTAGACCCTTTTAAGGTCACCATTCAAGCCACCCCTTTTAGAGATGATAATTAATTCTATAGATATACCATATCTTTTAGTGCATATGAAAGTGAAAAATGTTAAGTTGAATCTTTCGTAAGTTATCAATAAGTTCAGGTGGAGTTTATCCGTAAGGATTTTATAAAAGGCTCACGCCTAAACTCCGAAAGGATGTACGGCCATTGTCATTCGCTTAAGGCACTAATCCGGTTGTGAGTACCCAAATTTATTGAGAAGACCATTTTTCAATCTTTTGAAAGGATAAGAACATTGAGCGCACAAATAACTGAGAACACCCGGGATGCCGGGGATCAAAAGCAGGTCTCCCTTTACCGTGGGTCGGTTTTAAAAGCACTTTATCCCCTTTCCGGCAAGGATATCCTGGATCACATCCTTGCACAGGAGGACGCTCGTCAATTTATCCAGCAGCTCCCGGGTGACGATTTTTTCTGGCTAATAAAAAAGGTTGGTGACAATGACTGCCTGCCTTTGCTGGAGTTGGCCTCAGAGGATCAATGGCAGCACGTTCTGGACCTTGAAATCTGGCAGAAAGACCGGTTGCATCTTGAGCAAATTTCCAGGTGGATCGGAAAACTTGAGTATGCTGATGCCGGGAGACTTGTAAAGTGGTTTTTTGGCGAGGGCCAGGCAGTTGCATATTACTTGCTTTCTAAAAGTGTTCAGGTGTTGGTAAAGGAGGATGATGATGACATCCTTGATCTTCCTGACGGCTTTTTTACCCTTGATGGGGTCTTTTATATGAAGGTCATGGATAAAAAGCGTAAAGAGGCAATAGAGAATATTCTCCGGACAATGTCGAGGGAGGACCTTGACCTCTACCATTCTTTTCTCCTGGGGCTTTCGGGGGTGCTTCCGTCGGAACTGGAAGAAGGGATGTACCGGCAGAGAAATATTCGCCTGGCCGAGCATGGTTTTCTTCCTTTTGAGGAGGCCCTGGCGGTTTATGCTCCCCTGGGACCAGAGAAATTGGTATTTGAGGAACTTGAGGAAACTGCCGGCCATACGATTATTAATGGGGAGACTCGTGAACTGGCCCCTGTTTCTCCACTCTATCATACCATGGACCAGAACCTGTGGACCACTGTTAGTTCTAAAATTACCGATGATCTTTTTTTGGACAGAATTCGGCTTGAGTTTGGAGGCCTTTGCAACCAGATTTTTTCGGCCGATGGTGTTTTGGACAATGAACTGGTGGCCTTGATCAAGACGTGCCGGAAAGCTGCTGGGTATCTGAATCTGGCCCTTGAAAAGTTATGCGGATCAGATATTTCCTCTGCTGAAAGGCTTGTAAAGAACAACTCTCTGGTTTCTATTTTCCGGGTTGGCTTTGGACTGGCATTGTCCCTGAAATGGGAGGTTGAAGGCTGGTTGAAGAAGAGCTGGTTTCATGGCCGGGGTCTGGACTTCAGTTTTTGGGGACATGAATGGGGTGAGACGCTTACCGGTCTTGCGGAAAACAAACCCAGGCTTTATGCCGGCTTTAAAGACGGTGAGGAATACAGGGATTTTCAAAGACTCTCAGAGCTGGATGACTGCAACAGGCTGTTTAAAGGAGTTATGACCCTGGATAAGCTGATGGAACGGTTGGAGGAACTTTATCCCCTGAATGTGGAAAGAATAAAGGATTCCCAGTCCACATTTCATCCACTGCTTTTCAACCTTTTTGCCAGAAAGTTGTTAAAACTAAAACCGGGGTTTTCAGGTATTTCCTCTCGTCAGGCTAAGAGATTATTCGGGCACCTCAGGGCCGGCAGCAGGAAGCCGCCTTACCAAATGCCCGGTTTTGAAGAAGCCTTTGTCAGGGACATCTTGGTATATGCTGACCACCTCGAGGCTGGGTCTGTGGCTGTCTTGAAAGATGTCTTATCCTTGATCTGGCGGGAATTCAGTGAAGAGTATGAATGGGTGTCTCAAAAGAACCTGGACGAGAAATTTCAAAGGTTTTTATGGATCACGTCCTGATCTCCTGTACCATAAATATCACATACGAAATAGCAAAGCAGATAAGCGTGAGGGCAACAAGGGCCGTCATATGGGGAAAGATTACGAGTATGCTCTGGCCAAGAGGAAGCGGGTTCTGAAAACGCGAGGACAGAAGCTCTTCCATAGGTCCCATTAGGACGACAGAACGTGTGGTCTTCCTCATGGGGTCAATAATTGTCTGGGTGGCCTCGGAATAGAGGACCATGGGGGAGCAGAGAGAAACCATTTCCCTGATCCGGATGTTTTTTATGATCATTTCAGGATTTGGTTCCTTTTGCCTGTCCACGGGTGCTATGGAGTCTGCCACCACATTTGCTCCCAGGGAAACGAAAAAAGAGAGGAATATCCAAAGGGCAATTGATGCCAGTGCAGATGTGGCAATGCTTTTAAAGGATATGGAAAACAGGATGGAGACGGCAAGCCAGAAGGAAATATAGAAAATGCTGATAATGAGATAAACAAAAAGACGCCAGATTTCTTCAATACCAGGCACGATTCCCACAATGACCAGTCCCAGGCCGGAAATGACCAGAACAATGGCTATCAGCATAATGGTAATTGTGGCCACGCCGGCCAGGAATTTCCCATTGATCACTGCATCACGGTAAATGGGTTGAGAAATGAGTTTTATCAGGGTTCCGTCGGCCCTTTCACGGTTAATGGAATCAAAGGCCAGAACCAGGCCTATAAGTGGGCCGAAGAAGGCCACAAACTGGACCATTGAAAACAGCGCGCCCGTTGAGCTAAAGAGCATTAGAAAGGGAAACCTTGTACTGGCAAGGGCTTCCAGGTTTTCTTTCATGTGGATTCCTGCCATGTAGCTGGAGATAAAACTGACCATGGCAATAAGGGCAAAAAGGATCACAAATCTGTAACTGCTGAAGTGATCGCAAAGTTCCTTTTTAAATACCGCGTACAGGCCCTGCATGATCATACCTCCTGGAAATATTTCATATAGATCTCTTCCAAGGAATACTCCTTTTGACCCACACCGAACTTTTCCTTTGCCAGGGATTCTATGGTGCCCTCAGCGACCATCTCCCCATGTATCATGATCCCCACGCGATGAGATATCTTTTGAACCTGGTAAAGGTTGTGAGATGAGAGAAGTACAGTTATTTGTCTGTCACGATTCAAGGATTTAATGAACTCCATCAACCGCAGTGCACCGTCGGGATCAAGGCCAATGGTGGGTTCGTCAAGAAAAAGCAGCTTTGGGTCTTTGATGAGGACTTCTGCAAATCCCAGACGCTGCTTCATCCCCCGTGAAAATGCGCCCACCTTTTTACGCGCATCCTGTTTAAGCCCAACCAGATCCAGCAGTTCATCTATCTTTTCAGAGGCCTTATCCGTTTGAATGCCATTAAGGCTGGCCACATATTTCAGGTTTTGAACCGCGTCCAGGTCTCCGTAAAAACCGACATTTTCAGGGAGGTAGCCAGCAATACGTTTTACTTCTATTGGTTTTCGTAAAGGGTCGAGGCCGCAGACCCTTGCGGAACCCCCTGATGGGTGACTCAGACCCATGAGCATCAATAGTGTGGTGGTTTTCCCCGCACCGTTCGGACCTAAGAATCCGAACACCTCCCCTTCATTTACCTTGAAGCTAAGGTCTTTCACCGCTGTCTGGCGATTATAGTGTTTGGTGAGATTTACTGTTTCAATGATTGTACTGGCTTCCATTTCAGCGCCTTCCTAAGCGAATAAAAAGGGAAACGAGGCCTGCCATTACCAGCACGATAATACCAATGCCTATCCAACCCCAGGCAGTGGAAGCCCTGACAGTGATCCTCATCTCAATGGCCTTGGATGCCTTGCCTGCATCGGCGGTGAGGCCCACCGAGTAATCACCCACCAGGGCCTGGTCAGTGGGGGTAATGGAGACTTCAACCTGCTTGAGCTCTTCAGGGGCAAGGGCGTCAATCCTTTCAGGGTCGAATGTAACCTTCCAGTTTTCCGGTTTAAAGGAAAGAAAACGTACATTGTTAAGAGTGGCGGACCCGTTGTTTTGCACGTAAAAAGAGAGGTTGCCTTCCTTTCCTCGAACAGTGTTCATAGAGAGAAGACCGTTTGCCGTGCCTGCATTGAGCTTGTAAGTGCCTGTCAGGACCACTGTCAGAGTAGCCTCGCCTTTTGCCTCCGGCGAATTCACCTTGACCAGGATGGGATATTCACCCGGTTTTGCCAGGGGGTGGGGCTTTACCTCAACAGCCATGGTCTGGCTCTGATCCCCCTTTAATCGCAGGCTGGAGATGAACTTGGCTTCATAGGCAGGTTTGAAGTTTATTTCCCAGTTTTTCGGTCCCTTGGAAATCAGGTTAAAGATTGTATCTTTGTCTATTTTGTTGGCGACCTCCAGGGAAAACTCAAATTCGGAGTCAGTGGGTCCCTTGAGCACCGGGTAGGATGTGGTGATTTTGACGCCCTCTGCTTTTTTCTCTTTTTTCTCTTCCTTGACAGTAATGACGACTTGACCTGTTGAAGTCAGTGTATCATCTTCAGTGCGCGCCTGGATGCCAAATGTGTATTTACCAGGACCTGCGTCTTCTCCCGGCTCTGCCCTGAGTGTCAGGTTCTTGGATGTGTCGCTCTTTACGTGAACACCTGTCACCCCAAAGCTGTATGTCTTGATCCATGCCTTCCATGCCTTTGGAATAGATGTTACCGAGAGTGAAATATTCTCATCATGTCTTCCCTGATTGGTTACGATCAGGTCAATGCTGACACCTTCGTCCTCGGAAACGATTACACCTGTATATTCAGGGGTAACTGAGATGCCTCGCTCTGGCAGGTCTTTCTTTTCATCCTCTTCTTTTGCAAATGTAAAAGAGCTAAAACACGTCACCAGCCAAACAACGATCATGAAGATTACAGGTGTTAAAAGATATGAACCGTTGTGTCTCCGTCTCATGAAACCAAACCTCCTTTTGATTAATCCCTCAAACCACCGGCTTAGCTGGTGGTCCAAGCTCTGATATGCGTGTTAGATAGTGATTTGTGATGGCCTATGGAATAAAGTTCAAATGACAAAATCCAAATGTCAAATCAAATCCAAAACCTCAATGTCAAAATGTTTTCAAAAACGATCAGTTATTTATCTATGAATACTCAGGTTGTCAGGTTCACAGTTCAAGGTTCAGGGTTGTTTCAGTTTTCATCAGATAACCGTGAACCATTGAACTTTGGACCTGATGTGGTTACATATTTTTTAGCATTTGTCATTTGACATTCATTTGAAATTTGAGCTTTGACCTTTGTCATTTAAATTCATTTTATTTACATCTTTGGACCCTTTTAGGGTCACAATTCAAGCCACCCTTTTTAGGGGTGGTAGTTGACTAATCCGTCTTCGCATGTTTTTCTAAGGAATTTGCGTCGTACCCTGCTTTTTTGTAATTGTCAAGGGCCCTCATCTTTGTACTCTTGTCTTTTGTCTTTTCGGAGTGTTTGTGCGCCAGTTCAGCCGCGTGGCTCCACATGCTTTCTTTTTCATAGTCGCTTATTTGCCTCTCAACCCTTGCATATTCATCAGAGGTCTCGACGATTGCCGCCCGGCACCAGGATATGACTTTTCGTACCTTTTGACCGCAAGAGGGGCAGATGGAAAGGGGTTCTTCAGAAATATCCTGAATGGTTTCGAACCGTTGGGCACATTTATTGCAGCTTTTTTTGGGGTCCAGTGATTCATATTCATAGATGGGCATGGCCTGATATTTAAATGGAAATCATAATTTTGTAAAGAGTTTTAAAAATAAAAAAAATTGATTTAACATTTCATTGATCTTGCAAACATGGTTTATTTATGCTATATTACAAATTATTAAGAATGTTTTCCTTAAATTTTCCGGAAAGCGCTTGACAATTCCTGGTCAAGAGACGTAACTTACTTGCAAAAATTTGAATATTAACGAGAACTTTCAAAGTGAGGTCAGAGCATTGAGAAGAAAATACTGGTTGGCCGTTTTGCTGATAGCGTTTGGTGTGTGGTTTGTTGATTCAGGCGTTTGTGTTCCGGTTGGAGCCCAACCCCTTACCCACACAGTTGTAAAAGGTGATACCCTGTGGGACATCTGCGATCAATACTACGGGGATAAGGAGCTGTGGCCAAAACTCTGGCAGATGAATCCCTTTATTACCAATCCGCATCTTCTCAAACCGGGTGATGTCATCAACCTGCTGGAAAATGTTCCATTGAAAAAAATGCCCGTCATTGAAAGTAAAACTGCTTCGCCACCTAAACCCCCTGCCGAGTTCGTATATGGCGAGACAGGCATTGATGTGTCGGGATTTACTAATGTTGCTTCCATCGGGTTTTTATCCAGGAAAGAGGTGGAACCCTGGGGTTATGTCGTAGCGTCTGAGGAAGAAAGAGTCGTTCTATCGGAAGGCGATTCAGTTTACGTGGCCATGAAAAAAGAATGTGACATCAAGCCGGGCGATGAGTTCACCATATACAAGGCATCCCCTGTGGTGAAGCACCCACTTATAGGGGCGAAGTTGGGATACGTGATCTCTTTTCTGGGAAGAGTCGGTATAAAGGAAAAGCTTAATGATATTAAGGAAGAGGACGTAAAAAAGAAGGTTATTTCTCAAGGGCAATGTCTTTACAGTGCAGAAATCGTAGAAAGTTACAGGGCCATTCCAACTGGCAGTCCAATCCTGTCATACAAGCCCCTTTCCCCGTGTATGCAGCCAATGCCCATGGAAAGTGAATTGATGACAAATATTGTTGCTATCAAGGACATGCGTGAGCTTATTGGACAGTTCAGTGTGGTCTATCTGGACCAGGGTTACAACCATGGTATCCGCAGGGGAAATCTTTTTGAGGTCTTGGAGAAAAAACAGGCCAAAACTCCCCAAAAAATAACGCTCCCTGATATGGTAATGGGTCACGTGGTTATTGTAGAAGCCAGACCGGATACAGCTACCGGCGTGGTTGTAACTGTCAAAGAAGAGTTCGACAATGGTGTCTTTGTGAACCGTATTGATTGGCCGGACGCGAAAATCGTTCTATCGATGGTGCCCGAGTGTCCTCTTTAGTAACATCTCAGGAAGTAAGTCCGGACATTCTGACTGCTTCCCCCTTTTGAAAGAGGAATTTTTCTAATGCGGCTCGAACTTATTGTGAGCTTACTAACTTGACTCTAAATTTATGATCGTGATTTATTATAGGTGGATAGTGAACGGACGGTTCTTCCAACACTCCATCACTCCAGTACTCCAACACTCCTTAAGCCATTGAAATTCCAATAAAGTAAATCCCCCCCCCACTTGGGGATAACCAAAGCAGGTTCGACTATGCCTGGCCTTTTACTGAAAGAATATGGCTTTCGCGAAGAAAACCCTTGACTAACTTACCTCACTCTGTTTTATATTCCCGCCATCCCTGCACAGGCAGGATCCTAACAAATAACTGACTCAGGGCAAAGTCAAAATTGGTAACATGTCAATAATTCTGGGTATTCCGAATCTTCCCCCTTTTGCAAAGGGGGATTGAGGGGGATTTTATAGACCGGATTCCGTCTGACTTTGACTTTTCCCTGATAGCTGACTACATCCTTTTAATTTTCCATGAAAACATGGCAGAATGAAAATTGCGCCTGGTTGGCCCTCAATATGATCCCGGGCATTGGCAACAGTATCTTTAAGAACCTGCTGGAAAAATTTTATAACCCGGAAGGTGTCTTTGAGGCCAGCTTATCTGAATTGATGAAAGTAGAGGGGGTTCGCAAAGAAATTGCTCACAGGATTGTGAAGCGTGAATTTATCTTAGACCCCGAAGAAGAACTGCGAAAGGTAAAAAAATGTAACGCCCGGATTATTACTTATACGGATCCCTCTTACCCGTCTTTTCTAAAGGAAATCAGCTCTGCCCCGATGCTTCTATATGTGAAGGGAAAGGATATTCCTGTTAATCGAACATTTGTGGCAATCGTTGGTTCGAGGAATCCAACCCACTATGGCATCAAGAATGCAGAAAAGCTTGCCGCCGGTCTGGCGTTACGCGGGGTCGGGGTGGTTAGCGGGTTGGCAATGGGGATTGATTCCGCGGCTCACAGGGGTTGTCTTAGGAGCAAGGGTTTTACTATTGCAGTCATGGGAACAGGAATTGATACTGTTTATCCTGCCTCAAACAGACGGCTTTCAGAGCAGGTCATGGAAGAAGGGACTCTTGTCACCGAATTCCCTCTTGGTAGCCCGCCTGAACCAAAGAACTTTCCTATACGGAATCGGATAATAAGCGGAATGAGCAGGGGTGTTGTGGTTGTGGAAGCGACGAAAAAAAGCGGCTCTTTGATCACAGCCTCATTCGCTCTGGACCAGGGTCGTGATGTGTTCGCTGTACCGGGAAGTATTGATTCTTTTAAGAGTATGGGGACCCATTTTTTGATCAAGCAGGGGGCCAAACTGGTTGAGAATGCGGATGATATTCTTGAAGAATTTGAGTTTAATGAAAGATTACCACGAAATAGAAGTCTTTTTACAGGCACATCTGAAAAACTCCCGGAGATGGGTGAATCTGAGGGTAAGGTTTATGAAATTATAGGAAATTATCCAATTCATGTTGATGAGATCGTAAGGGCAGGGGACATGGATGCAGGTGAGGTTTTGAGTATTTTGATGCAGATGGAGTTAAAGGGAATTGTGAAACAGCTTCCCGGGAAGATGTTTGTTCGTTAATTATTTAGACAGGATGTACAGGATAGACAAGATAAAAGAAATCATGTAATCCAAACAAAAAAAAAGAAAGAGGAAAATGGCTAAGAAAATATCGACAACACATAAAAAGAAATTTACCGCCACAGCAAATATAACCGGCAGGCAGTTGGTTATTGTGGAATCGCCGGCTAAGGCGCGAACGATTAATAAATACTTAGGTTCAGACTATGTTGTTATGGCTTCTGTGGGTCATGTTCGAGACCTGCCGGGCAAAAACCCCAAGGGGGTCAAGGACCCTGTGCCAGGCGTAGATCTGGATCATGATTTCAAACCCACATACCAGATTATTAAGGGCAAGGGGGCGACGGTCAGGGAATTGAAAAAGGCGGCAAAGAATGCATCAGGCATCTGGCTGGCAACGGATATGGACCGTGAAGGGGAAGCTATTGCCTGGCATTTGGCCGAGGCGTTGAATGTCAAACAGGAAGATGGCAAACGCGTTGTGTTTAACGCAATCACCAAGAGTGAAATAGAGAAGGCCTTCCGCAGTCCACGTTTGATTGATATGCCCAAGGTCAACGCACAACAGGCGCGGAGGATCCTTGACAGGATAGTCGGTTATCAGGTTTCACCGCTGTTGTGGAGAAAAGTTGCCGGTGGTCTGAGCGCTGGTCGTGTGCAATCTGTGGCAGTCAGGTTAGTGGTGGAGCGGGAGCGGGAGATCGAGGCGTTCACACCGGATGAGTACTGGAAGCTCATTGGCTACTTCACCACCGATCTAACCGATCCCGCGTCAAAAGCCGCAGAGTGGCTCAAGTGGCTGGCCGAAGCGCCTGAAAAACGAAACGGTCGAAATACCAACGGCAGGACGGTGCGGGAAAAAAACGGTTGGCTGGCTGAGCACCATTGCGTTGCAGCGGAATTGATCCGGATCAATGACAGGAAGTTCGACCCGAAAGACGTGGAAGCGGCCCTGGCAGCCGCAAAAATGGCTGGCTTTGAACTCGAGGAAAAAATCGAAAAGCAAGTCTCCAAAGCCAGAGGACCAGCTCAGCAGGTCATCCGCCTGAGAGGTCACGTGGCTGGTGGACCGGAATGGCGGGTGAAGTCGGTTCAAACCAAACGCACTAAAAGCCGGCCTTTTGCGCCTTTCATCACCAGTACGCTTCAGCAGACGGCAGCAAGCCAGTTGGGTTTTACTGCCCAATCCACCATGCGCGTTGCCCAGGATCTATATGAAGGTGTGCCAGTTGATGGCATGGGTTCTGTGGGTCTTATTACCTATATGCGAACAGATTCCACGGTCCTTGCCGGTGAAGCGATTAAGATGGCCAGGCATTACATTGGTTCGCAGTTTGGTGAGCCATACCTGCCGGCGAAGGCAAACTTTTTTTCCTCCTCCAACAAATCAGCACAGGAAGCTCATGAAGCAATCCGGCCCACCGATGTAAACTTGACACCTGACCGTATTCGCTCGTCCTTGAATGACCGCCAGTACAAATTATACAGGACCATCTGGGAGCGATTTGTAGCCTGCCAGATGACTGACGCCCAATGGGACGCAACCACTGTTTTGATCACCGGGACTACTGAGGGTAAGGAAATGACCTTTCGTGCCACCGGTCGCGTGCTTGTCTTTGACGGGCATTATAAAGTGGTCGGTGTACCCAATAACTCAGATGAAGCCGTGTTACCCCATGTGACCGAAGAACAGCAATTGGCCATGTTGCAAATCGATCCCACACAGCATTTCACTGCACCGCCACCGCGATATACTGAGGCATCACTTGTTCGAAAGCTGGAAGCCGAAGGCATAGGGAGGCCCAGCACATATGCCCAGATCATTCAGGTCATTCAGACTCGCAGATATGTGGAAAAAATTCAAAATCGTTTCCACGCTACAGATCTGGCCAAGATCGTAACCGATAAACTGATAGAAGCGTTTCCGGAGATCCTGAAGGTAAGCTATACGCGCGACATGGAGCAGCAACTCGACGATGTTGAAGAAAAGCAGGCCGATTGGGTTCAGATGCTTAAAAATTTCTATGGCCCATTCAAGCAAAATCTGGATGCGGCATACGAAGGTATGGGGCATGCAAAAGCCGAAACCCAGCCAGCCCCGTATAAATGCCCTGAATGCGGCAGTGATACGGTGTATCGTTTTGGTCGCAACGGTCGATTCTTGAGTTGTTCCAAATACCCGGACTGCAAGTATGCAGCGCCTATAGACAATGAAGGCAAACCAGTTGAGCCGGCACAGACGGACGTGGCCTGTCCTAAGTGCGGCGCGACAACTCTGATGCGTAAAGGGCGTTTTGGACCATTTCTCAGTTGCACTAAATACCCTGAATGCGATGGCATCGTAAACCTGGACAAGAAAGGCTGTGTCAGCCCTCCGAAGGTTCCACCATTGCTCACAGATTTGCCGTGCCCCAAGTGCGAAGCGCCAGTGAACCTTCGACGTGGCGCACGGGGACTATGGCTGAGTTGTTC
>JAUWMY010000337.1 GCA_030612945.1 Desulfobacteraceae bacterium | reverse complement strand
TTCCTGGTTTCAGAGTGGAAGGGAGGGACGGCATATTACTGGTGGAGAGACCCTGAGACTTATTCTTCCATGAGTGGCACTGAGCTTGTTCTCCACAATGTGTTTCAGAAAAGAGGGCTTGGCCCGATAAATCGGACATTGAAAGTCCCGGACACCGGGTATTCCGAATCCTTAAAGCATGTTGAACTTCAGGACGCTGACGCTTTGGAGTGGGGAAGGCTTTTCTCTGCCGATGTAGTGATCTACGGTCAGAGCGAAATCATAGGTAAAAAAGAGGTGTCTTTAGCGCTTAAGGCCTTAGATGTCAATCAGGGGGCACAGATCTCTCAAACCGTTGCATTCGAACAGATTAAGAAAGGAAGTAAAGGGAAACAGCCAGTAATGGAAGCCACCAAGAGGTTGGCCAATCGACTGGCCGTAAAGTTGACCCCGGCCATTATTCGGTATACTGCCTCTGATCGTGGAAGGGTCCGTCACCTGGAAATTACCTTGAGGGGCTTGAGCAGTTATAAGCAGTTCAGGGCCTTTAGGGATTTTCTAAGAAGAGATGTGTCGGGAATAAAATCCGTTAGACAGACCAGGGTCAGAAAAGATTCCATATCTATTGCGGTTGAATTTCAAGGAGACAGAAAAAAGTTTGTGGAACGCGTCCTCAATCATGAAAGTCTTCCGTTCCTGGTAAAGCTTGAGCAGGGTGAAGAAGAAGAAATATTGTTCAGGATTGAAAAATTTCAATAACAATGCCCATTCCCGACCTTTAGCATAATACGGCTTGACATCTTATATGTGGATTGATAATTAGAATTCTTATAGGCACGTAGCTCAGGGGGAGAGCACTACCCTGACACGGTAGGGGTCAAGGGTTCAAATCCCTTCGTGCCTACCAGTAAGATCAAAGGGACTGTGGCATTTGTCATAATCCCTTTTTTACTTCTGGTAGCCTATTTTTTACTTGCATTTTCTTATGTTATTGGTTACAAACACAAGACTTTTTGGATATGGTCAATTTAGCTATGAGGGGTTTTTATAGATTCGATACCTTCTAATTTCAAAAATCGTCAAATAGCTGAGTGGAAAATGGCTGAGGAGGAAAATTATGGTCATTAATTCAGTCCCGTCCTGGCGGGATTATGAACGTTAAAACATCAAGTGCCCAATTTTTTTGCAAATAGAGAATATACCTATATTTACAACCACTTAACGATACATATAGCAGGGAAAAGCAATAGAGTTTTTTCAATAAATTGGATTTTTAAGGGAAAATATTATGAGGCATCTGAGTAGGCTAAGCGCTGCTCCTGATGCCTTATTTACATTAGGTAGAAATAATGCGAACTCTTTCCATCAATTTAAAAGCCCAGCCACCAATAGAAATAGAGGCTGAATCCTTATCCGCCCTGGAGGCCCTGAAGCATTTGGAGTTGAAAGGGGTTGAAAGGGCAGTGGCGGTTAAGATTAATGGGGAGATTCGTGATCTTTCGAGCCCCATAGAGTCTCAAGCGGAACTGGAACCGATTTACCTGAATTCAGAGGAAGGCCTCGAAATTCTAAGGCACAGTACGTCCCACGTGATGGCCATGGCGGTTAAGGAACTCTTCCCGGGCGTTAAGGTGACCATTGGTCCGGCCATCAAAAACGGATTTTACTATGACTTTGATTATGAACGTCCGTTTAAAGAGGACGATCTGGCCGGGATTGAAGAAAAGATGAAAGAGATCATTGAGGCAAAGCTCCCTTTTGTCCGGAAAGAAATGAGTAGTCAGGAGGCAATAGATTTTTTCAAAAGCAATGGTGAAGATTATAAGGTGGAGTTAATCAGTGATTTAGATACTGAAAAGGTGTCTCTTTATACACAAGGAAGCTTCACGGATCTGTGTCGGGGACCCCATGTCCCATCCACAGGGGTGATCAAGGCCTTTCATCTGAACAAGGTGGCCGGTGCTTACTGGCGTGGCGATGAAAAGAGGACCATGCTTAGCCGGATTTATGGTCTTGCCTTTGCTGATAAAAAAGCATTAAAGAAATATATCCAGAAATTGAAGGAGGTTGAGAAACGAGACCACCGTCGATTAATCAAGGACCTGGATCTCATAAGTTTTCATGATGAAGGGGGGGCAGGGCTTGCCTACTGGCACCCTAAAGGAGGGCAGATCAGGGTTCTCATTGAAGACTACTGGAGAAAAAGACACTATGAAGGCGGTTATGACATTGTCTTTACTCCGCATATAGGTCGCGCTCAGCTTTGGCAGACATCGGGACATCTTGATTTCTATAAGGATGGAATGTATTCGCCCATGGATGTGGATGGCCAGGACTATTACATAAAGCCCATGAATTGTCCTTTTCATATCATGATTTATAAATCAGGGTTGCGATCCTATCGCGAATTACCCCTTCGGTGGGCTGAGTTGGGCACTGTGTATAGATATGAGAGAAGTGGTACATTACACGGCCTTATGAGAGTCAGGGGTTTTACACAGGATGATGCCCATGTTTTCTGTACCCCTGATCAGGTAGACGATGAAATCCTGCGAGTATTGGAATTCAGCCTTGATCTTTTGAGTGGTTTCGGCTTTGATGATGTGAAGATCGACTTGAGCGTCAGGGATCCCAAGAAACCTGAAAAGTCCGCCGGGGCCGACGAAATGTGGCGCCAGGCCGAGATGTCGCTGATCAAGGCAATAGAGGCAAAAGATCTAAACTACGAAAAGATGGAAGGGGAGGCCGTATTCTACGGACCTAAGATTGATATAAAGATAAAAGACGCCTTGGCGCGGGAATGGCAGTGTACGACTATTCAGTTCGATTTCAATCTGCCTGAACGTTTTGATATGAACTTTATAGGTGAGGATGGAAAAGAACACCGTCCTTATATGATACACAGGGCGTTGCTGGGGAGTTTGGAGCGCTTTTTTGGCATACTTGTGGAGCATTATGCGGGGGCTTTCCCCACCTGGCTCGCACCGGTTCAGGCTATGATTCTTACAGTGACGGACAGAAATATTCCCTATGCCGAAGAACTGCTGAAAACATTGTCAGATGCCGGGTTGAGAGCCAAGGCTGATTTAAGAAATGAGAAATTAGGTCTTAAGGTCAGAGAGGCCCAGTTACAGAAGATACCTTATATGGTGATCGTGGGGGACAAAGAATGCGAGGAAGAGGGGGTAACCCCCAGGCTGAGGAGTGGTCAAAACCTTCCTTTAATGACTGCAAAGGAACTTATTGACTTGATTTCAGAGGAATGTAGAAAGAGGAGGTAATAGCGATAGGAAAAAAATCTGATGACACCAGGATAAATAAATGGATCCGTGCAAGTACGGTAAGGCTAATTTCTGCTGAAGGTGAACAGCTTGGCATCGTGATCATCAAAGAGGCCCTGAGGATAGCACAAGATGCGGGCCTGGATCTTGTAGAGGTTTCCCCCAATTCGGACCCCCCTGTTTGCCGAATAATGGATTATGGCAAGTTCAAGTACCAGGCAGCCAAGAAATCGCAGGATGGACGGAAAAAAGGCCGGTCCGTTCAGATGAAAGAGATCAAGTTCAGACCTCACACAGATGATCATGATTTAGGCTTCAAGGTCAGAAATATTAAAAAATTCCTGGCCAAAAAAGATCGGGTGAAGGTCACCGTTTTTTTTCGGGGTCGGGAGATGGCATATATGAATGCAGGCTACGAACTCCTGAAAAAAGTAGAAGAAGAAGTCATGGAAGAAGGGACGGTGGAGGAGCAGCCCAAACAGGAGGCCAGGAATAGAATGGCCATGGTTATAGTCCCTAAATAAGGGCTTCTGAAGGGAATTCTGTATACACATTCAAGCCCCCCCCCATAGAGTATATACTTTAAACGGTTATAATTTTAGCTTTCTAATCTTGATGGTTTCGCAAAAAGTCGTCACTCCGGTGAAAACCGGAGTCCAGAAACTCTGCAACTAATTGAAAAAACTGGATTCCGGCTTTCGCCGGAATGACAAAAAATGGTGTTTTTCGACTTTTTACGAGTTCATCAATCT
>JAUWMY010000081.1 GCA_030612945.1 Desulfobacteraceae bacterium | reverse complement strand
ATCGGGGGCGGCTCCGGGGCCGCAAGCGCAGCCGGCTACACCCATTGGTTGGGGACCGACGATCAGGGGCGTGATATGTTGAGCGGAATATTTTACGGGTTGCGCACAAGCCTGGGCGTCGGAGCCATGAGCGCCGTGCTGGCGCTGATGTTCGGCGGAACCATGGGGTTGACAGCCGCCTATTTCGGCGGAAAGACGGACACCCTGATCATGCGTGTGGTTGATGTCCAGCTCAGTTTTCCCTCTATCCTCATCGCTCTGGTGCTGCTGGCCATTTTAGGGCAGGGGGTGGACAAGATTATCATCGCTCTGGTGGCGGCCCAGTGGGCCTATTATGCACGGACTATTCGCGGCACGGCCCTGGTCGAGCGGCGCAAAGAATACATCGAGGCAGCCGCCTGTCTGGCGTTGAGCCACCGGCGCATCGTGTTCCGGGAACTTCTGCCCAACTGCATGCCCCCGCTGATCGTAGTTGGTACCGTCCAGGTGGCCCATGCCATCGCTCTCGAAGCAACGCTTTCTTTTTTAGGTATCGGTTTGCCGATTACCGAACCTTCCCTGGGTCTGCTCATCTCCAACGGGTTCGAGTATATGTTGAGCGGCAAATACTGGATTAGTTTCTTTCCAGGCGTGGCCTTGCTGATCACCATCGTCAGTATCAACCTGGTCGGTGATCAATTGCGCGATGTTCTAAATCCGAGGTTGCAGAAATGAGTGATGCTCCGGAGCTCCTGGTCATTGAAAACCTCCACACCCATTTTTTTATGAAAAGCGGAGTCATTAAGGCGGTGGATGATATCAGTTTCACCGTCAACAAGGGCGAAGTACTCGGTCTCGTAGGAGAATCCGGTTCGGGAAAATCGGTCACCGGTTTTTCGATACTCGGGCTGGTGGACCCCCCCGGGCGCATTGTCAGCGGACAAATTTTGTTCCATGGCCGGGATATCGTCCCGCTGTCCGAGGACCAGTGGCGGGCTCTGCGTGGGTCGCGTATTGCCATGATTTTCCAGGATCCCATGATGACCTTAAACCCGGTGTTGCGCATTGATACCCAGATGATCGAGGCTATTTTAGCCCATGAAAAGGTGGATCGGCAAACCGCGCGCCGGCGTGCGCGGGATGCCCTGGGTCTTGTGGGTATTGCATCTCCGGACGAGCGGCTGCGTGCTTATCCGCACCAGTTTTCCGGAGGTATGCGCCAACGGGTGGCCATTGCCATAGCTTTAATGAACAAACCCGATTTGATTATTGCCGACGAACCGACAACGGCTCTGGATGTAACCATTCAGTCCCAGATACTGTATGAAGCCCAAAAGCTCTGCCGGGAAACCGGAACAGCCTTAATCTGGATCACCCATGACTTAACCGTTGTGGCCGGCCTGGCCGATCACATTTGCGTCATGTACGCCGGACGGATCGTCGAACAGGGAAGTATCAACGACGTCCTTGATCGTCCTTTGCACCCTTACACCAGCGGACTCATCGGTTCCGTGCCCAGCCGCAACAAGCGCGGTAGTGCCCTTTACCAGATTCCCGGTATGACCCCATCGCTGCTGAACTTGCCTGAAGGATGCGCTTTCCGCGAGCGCTGCCCCCGGGCCGACAATGTCTGCCTGGTGACCCCCGAGGCCACCAGGCCGGTGCCGGGACGCCGGATTCGCTGCTTTCATCCCCTTCTCAGCGAGGCTTCATGAAAAACACCGCTAACAAGCCTCCCATAGTTCGATTGCAGAATGTCTCCAAGTGCTTCATGAAATCGTTGGATTTGGCCGGAAAAATTGCCCAAAAACTCGGTGTAAACATCCGCGAAGAGATGGTCCATGCGGTGGACAATGTAAGTTTGAGCATCGCACAGGGGGAAGTGGTGGGACTTGCCGGGGAATCAGGATGCGGCAAGTCGACTCTGGGCAGAATGGTAGCCGGAATTCTCCCTCTCAGCGAGGGCACGATTTTCTATAAAGGAAAGGATGTGGCGCAACTGCCATCTGTGGAATTCAAACAATTTGCGCTCAACATCCAGATGATTTTTCAGGACCCGTTTGCTTCTTTGAACCCGCGCAAACGGGTTCGCGACATCGTTGGTGATGCGCCATTGGTCCATGGTATCGCCAGGCGATTGGACTTGGATGTATACCTTGACAAGGTCATGCTGCGGTGCGGTCTGGACCCTGTTTTTAAACGGCGATATCCGCACCAGTTTTCAGGCGGCCAGCGGCAACGGATCGGAATTGCAAGGGCGTTGGCGGTAAATCCCGAATTTATCGTTTGCGATGAGGCGGTGGCGGCCCTGGATGTGTCGATTCAAGCGCAGATCCTGAATCTCTTCATGAAGCTTCGTGAGGATTTGGATCTAACCTACCTGTTTATCAGTCATGATCTCGGGGTCGTAGAACATATCAGCGATAGGATTGTGATCATGTACCTGGGAAGGGTCGTGGAAACGGCCAAGACAGATGAGCTGTTTTCAAACCCCAACCATCCATATACCCGGGCGCTGCTGCACGAGATACCGCGCCTGGAAAACCGATGTTGTGAGTTTACTCCCATCAAAGGGGAGATCCCCTCGCCCCTTGACCCGCCGTCAGGGTGTCACTTCAATCCTCGGTGTCCCCACGCCACGAATCGCTGCCGCGAAGAAGTTCCGGTGCTCAAGGAAATCGCCCCACATCGATTTTCCGCCTGCCACTTAAATGACAAGACTTAACAACGAAACACGCTTATTCAGGGCCTTCGATTCCAGCAGGTTGACTGCGGATGCATTGATTGGCCGATGCCATCACTCGGGCACAGCAAAATCCTGCAATACCTTTTCCCTTAATTCGGGTGAAGTCAGAAAATCCCAGGCGGTCATAGCCAGCATCTTGGCCGCATTGAGCAGCGTTTTCCGACCGCGGGTACTTACGGTCGCATCGCGAAACTCGACAGTGTGACTGGCGATTTCGGACCCGACAATGGCCAGATAGGGGTGAATCGCCGGCAGATAGTGGCTGAGATTGCCCATGTCCGAAGAGCCCAGGCGGCCGTCATCATTGTCGATCGTAATTCCCAACTCTTTCATGTTGCTCATAGCCGCCGCCTCCAGGGCCGGGTTGCGTTTCATCGAGTCGAGCGCGGGGCGGTGGACCTCGATTTTGAATTCGGCGCCTGTGGCCAGCGCCGCGCCCTTGCAGCATTTTTTTACCCGCTCGAAAAGTTCATCCCGATACGTGCGGCTACCGGCGCGCACATAAAAAAGACCGGCGGCATAATCCGGGATAACGTTCGGTGCATCGCCGCCATGGGTAATGATTCCGTGGATACGACCATCGGGCCGCATATGCTGTCGATATGCGTTTATACTGCTGTAGGCCAGGATAAGAGCATCCAGGGCGTTAATACCCTTGTCGGGGGTACCGGAAGCATGGGCGGACCGGCCAAAAAATTCTATATTGAATTTAATACGGCCCAGCATGCCTTTTCCCGGGATATTTGTAGAGCCGGGATGAAACATCATGGCCGCATCCATCTCTTCAAAAACACCGGCCTCAGCCAGCCGAACTTTTCCACCGCCGCCTTCCTCGGCCGGCGTGCCCACCAGTACCAGTCCACCCGCCTCATCTCCCAAAATGAGACGCAGAGCCACCACTGCGCCCAGGCTGGCAGCGGCAATCAGGTTGTGACCACAGCCGTGGCCAATTTTGGGCAGCGCATCATATTCTGCCAGAATCGCCACCGTGGGCCGGGACAGCTTGCAATCAGCCGGCCGTGCCAAAAATGACGTCTCAACATTACCAACTCCCTTTTTCACTTCGAATCCCTTTTGTTCCAGCATACGGCTTAAATAGTCACGGGCTTTAAACTCCTGGTACGCAATTTCCGGGTTCGCCAATAAAAAATCACTGACAGCAAATAAGTCATCAGCCAGAGATTCAACTTCCCGGCCAATTCGTTCTTTGAGTTTATCCATACGCCTCTCCTTTTACCATGCGATAAGAAGTCGCTTTTTTGTTGACTCACAATAGAGAAATTCCCCTTGTGATTCAAGGAAAAAGAAACCACAACATATGTGATGTCAGGCTCGATTATGGAGCTGAGGTGTTGTAGGATTACAGGGTGGAGTAAGATATGGCGTTAACGATCTGGAATTTATTGGAAAATGACGCCATTGCGTCTGAGAACTATCCCTGGAGCAGTGCCATCTCTGTTCAAATTGTCCGAGGGCTGCCTCTTCCATGAACGTTGCGCAGAGGCACGGGAGGAGTGTCGTCGGGCATAGGGGGTTCGGTAGGTGTAGGCTATTACTTTGGTTTTAACTCACAATTTTGCTCATATGTTCCTTCGCCGGATATTTCAACTTTAGAGGTCCCTTTTCTGTAGCCTTTGGCTTTGATTTTCATCTTCCATTTGCCATCTTCAAGGTTTATCAGTTCGTAATATCCCGATGCGTTAGTCCAGGCATTCTTTTTGCCAGTACCTTCGCAAACGATTTCGGCATTTTTAATTGGCTTACCAGTATTCTGATCGGTGACAATGCCGTAAATGGCACAAAGAGTCGGGGGTGGACTACCGGAATACTCATCAGACCCTATGGCGTCAAGTTCTCTCGTACCCGACCCTTTTGCCTGATACATCCGGGTTGTGCCTTCGAAAATAACACCTTCGTCAATCACCACGGCCGGAGCCTGGATATCTCCAAAAACTTTGCCTGGCGCATGAATATCTACCCTCTGATCTGCAATGATGTTACCGTGGACCTCTCCGCTTATGACAATATAGGAGATATGCATATTGGCTTCGATCAATCCCTCTTCTCCAACAATAAGATGCCCGCCGTTCGATATTTCTCCTTTAAAATGACCGTCTATTCTGATTGTGCCTTGAAATGACAGTTTCCCCTCGAACTCAGTATTTTTCCCCAGGAAGGTGATTGCCTGATCTTTTTTTTTCATGATAAAGCCTCTCAGTTTTTTTTCGAAAACTCTTAAAGATGCATAAGCAAAGATATACTTCACAGATAGCCCTTTTGCAACTATATCCGAAAGGTAATCAACTACCACCCCTAAAAGGGTCCAAATATGTAAATAAAATGAATTTAAATGACAAAGGTCAAAGCCCAAACTTCAAATGAATGTCAAATGACAAATGCTAAAAAATATATTTCTACCCATTAATTCAAACGCAGCCTACACTGGTGAAGATGCACAATGGGAAAAAATAAATAACTGATCGTTTTGGAAAACATTTTGACATTTGAACTTTATTCCATAGGGCATCACAAATCACTATCTAACACGCATAGCAGCGCTGGGACCATCCCGCTACTGCGGGATGGTTTAAGGGATTAATTAATGCAAGCAAAAAACTTTTTGAAAAGAGAGGAGGCGTGTGTCAGTCAGGGGCCATGGAGCATAAGCGCTAAGGTAATTAGTAAACATTCACTGATTGCATTTATTCCATATAGGGTTGTTTTGAAAGATGAACGTCCAACATCGAACATCGAACATCCAACATCGAATAAAAAAACAAACATCCAATACCGAATATTCAATCACGCCAAGGCGTGATTCGATGTTCATTCTTTTACTCCCTTCTGGGCAAAAACAACTTAGCGCTTACGGGGCCATGGAGGAAGGTCTCTCATTAGAAAAAAACAGAATTGCTGACTACCTGACCAGTAATAATTGCTACAACTTTACGTTGCCATATCTAATGAAATACGAAAGACTTATCCAGCGTTTTTCTGGCAACTACAGGGGGACCATCGTTCTTTATGGCTTTTTAAGTTTTCCTTATATTCTTTTTATCAGAAATTGGATCTCTTGGAATTTTAAGAACCTGTCCTATCTGCAGGCGAGTACTTCTGAGTTGATTCATGTATTGTATGGTTTTTGCAGTGGTTCCGAATCGATTTGCAATCTTCCACAGGGAATCTCCCTTCCGTACCACATACTCTGCGAATTCCCCTTTTATCTTTAGGGCGGACATGGGAGTTGAGACCTTCTTAACAGACACGTATTGTTTTCCGGTCGGAATCTTGAGTTTCCAACCCACCTTTATATAGTGACTGCTTCTGAGTCCGTTCATTGCCATAATGGACCTGACACTTGCCCGATGTCTTCGCGCTATGATAGATAAAGTTTCTCCCCTTCGAACCCTGTGGACCACATAGGGGGGACGCCACACAGGAATATCGTCTATTTTTGCGAGCAGCAATTCCCCTTTGCCTTTTGGGACATTGAGGCCATATGGCCTGTCTGGTGTATAATTATACCTCAATTCGGGATTCAGACTTCTAAGGCTCGCGTAGGAAACATCGAGATGCTTGGCCACGGTTTTGAGATGGACCTCTTTTTTAATGTTGACCTTTTCGCTTTTTATTACCTCGTCTACAGTAGGCAAGATCATGCCGTGAGCCTCAGGGTCGTCTAAAATATGCAATACGGCCAGGAATTTTGGGAAGTAGAAGGCGGTTTCCCTGGGAAGTTTTCTGTAAAGGTCCCAGAAATTATCAAGATAGTTGATCTTTTGGCTACGGATACGCTTCAATACGGCACCCTCTCCGCAGTTGTAAGCAGCCAGAACCGTGGCCCAGTCGCCAAAGATCTGATGCAGTTCTTTGAGATAAGCGATGGCTGCCGTGGTAGCTTTTTCCGGGTCCATTCTTTCATCGATCCACCGATCCCTTTTTAGACCGAATTTGTATCCCGTTGAAGCGATAAACTGCCAAAGCCCAAGGGCCCTGGCCCTTGAAAACGCCCTTAACTTGAATCCACTTTCAATTAGAGGTAGCCATGAAAGCTCTTCCGGAAGCCCTGCTTCCTCCAGGGCCTTTACGATTGCAGGGCGATATCGTCCTGAACGGCGGTAAGAATCAAGAAAGAAATTACGCTGCCTTACTGTAAATAGGTTTATGGCCTTTTCCACGTGTTTGTTCATGACAAGGGGAATAGCCTTATGGTACCCATTAGCTACCGTAAATCTCGATGAGTAACACTCTATGATTCGCTTAGAAATGGTAAAACGCAAATCATCCTTTTGCTGTAGGATTTCAGGCTCCTCAGGGCTTGCATCTACCTTCAAGATGAGAGAATAGGCTTGATCAAGTGCATCGAGGGCATTGTCCAGGTCCCCCTTGTCCCAAAAATCGAATGAAGCCTGACAGAACCCCAGGGCCGAATCAAGCATCTCCTGGGCTGGCTTTGTGGGTGATTCCTGCTCAGTAAGTGGAGGACCATTTTCAAGGGGAACGGCCTGGGGCGGAAGTTTTTCCTTTGTTTCACCCTCCGGCAGAGCGGACATCTCTCCATCAGGTATTCGTAAGGATAATTCAGACCCGGTTTTTTCCGGGACAACCTTCTCTTCAGAGGTTTGCTTATCGGTTCTGAGGCGAGATGTTTGGGTAACACAACTGGTACATATCAGGAGGGAGACCACGACAAGACATATTTTGGCACTGAGCAACTTAGAATAAATTTCCACTTTTCTCCATATACTTTATGCAAAAACAGGATAGGAGGCTGTCCGAGAATGGCTTTTTTTCTCAATCTCGGAGACCCTCCTGGTTGACCTGCTGTATGTTATACCGGTTTCTGCCTTAAGGTCAACCCTTCGAATGGGTTCAACCCTGGGTTTTAAGAGTAAGACTCAATCAGAAACGGTTTGTTTGGTGTCCGATGGTAGTTTGAGGATGGACACTATCCAAAGGCCATTGATCTTGATTTGGGCCTCTCGGTATCTTGTTTGGTCACAAGCGTTAGGATAAAATCCGGCTCAAAGCCCAACATGTTGCAGGTCCATAAAAAGGAACCGATTTCCTGGCTTTCACTGCGGAACCAGGTCCAGGCGCCTTCACTAAAAATTGACCTGACTTTACCCTTATGCGCTCTTGCATCTCCTTGAACGTCTTTGATGGCTTGTTCCAGTACAGCAGCCCAGAGTCTCGTATAGCCTTCTGCCATCGCATTTATCTCCAAAAAAATGGTTTTTGTTAAGTGTCAAGCGCAATGAAGGCCTGACTGCGAATGCCTCGTCCTCGTTCATGAATTACTGCCGTTAACGAACGTTCACAAATTGCAAGATGAATGCCACCCTGTTGAATTCCATCTTGCGGAAATTAACTTATTGATTTATCTAATAATTGAATAGCGTATTGAAGATTTTAAGCAGGTATTGGTTCAATTTAGATGGGTTAGAATAGGTCAGAAAGTGCGTTGTATGTTTACCGGTTTGTTTTTAGACTACTATATCCAAAAGACGTTTTTTGTTGACCCCTAAGTCCTCATCATCTGTGCGCTGCTCTTCTTCTTGCTGTTTCTCCCTTCTCTTTTTTCGCCTTTCCTCTTCTTTTTTTTCTTTTTCAAAACGAATCCTGTTCGATTCCTGGGTATTCTGTACTGTTACTTTTTTTTCCTCAGCCTGCTTTTCTTGCTGCTGAGCTATCCCCACCTGGCTGGTGTGGTCTATTATCATCGGATGATATGGAGGAATCGTAACCATTTTGAACTATTCACTTTTTCTAATCTCGGGTTTTAAAATATCTTTACTTTATTTATCGGCTTTTTTTAAAAAAACTTTAACTTATTTGTTGCATTGAGCCGAAGCGGTGCGCTATGGCATATTTAGAAGAGGTCTGACGAATGGATGTTTTGTATTACCTCAATTGAGTCAAATTCAATTGAGGTGGTATTTGGTATCCGGTACTGGGTACTGGTTTAGAGGAATATTTTTAATTAATCCCTTAAACCATCCCGCAGTAGCGGGGTGGTCCCAGCGCTGCTATGCGTGTTAGATAGTGATTTGTGATGCCCTATGGAATAAAGTTCAAATGACAAAATCCAAATGTCAAATCAAATCCAAAACCCCAATGTCAAAATGTTTTCGAAAACGATAAGTTATTTATCTGTAAATACTCAGGTTGTCAGGTTCACAGTTCAGCGCCGCCTCTGGCCACCGAAGTTGCCAGTTTGATCAAAAAATTGACGCTGGCCTTGCGGAGTCACA
>JAUWMY010000421.1 GCA_030612945.1 Desulfobacteraceae bacterium | reverse complement strand
TAACCCCTTTAGACGGTTCAAAAAGAGCGGAGTCGATATTAAAGCATGTGGAAGAACTGGCACGGCGCTTTGACGCAAAAGTGGTTTTCCTTCAAGTGATTGAGCCGAGTACTTTTATAGCAGGATCTGAAACGGCTTTTTATGCGCAGTATGAGGAAGAAGCGGAGAAAAAAAAAGAGCAGGCAGAAGTCTATCTCGCTGGCATAAAAGGGGAGTTCCGCGAAAAAGGTATTGAGTCCAGGGAGCGTGTTGTTAATGGCCCCGTTGTAGACGCGATCATAGCTGCTGCTGAAAGCGAAAATGTGGATCTTATTGCTATCGCCAGTCACGGTCGGAGCGGTTTGTCCCGGGTGTTCTATGGGAGTGTGGCTGCGGGCATTTTGAATCGTGCAGACCGGCCTTTGCTGCTTATCCGGTCAAGGTAATTTAACGGCTCGGAAATTGTATCCCACCATGGCAGAGATAAAGCTCACTCTGGACTTTGGTGCAAGACCGTTAAAAGCTCACGAATAAGCGGTTCGAATTTCGTTGATCCCTTAACCTTTGAACCCTGAACCTCTGAACCCGTAAGCATAGATGGGAAAACAAAGCGTCTACGATGACCTGGAGCCCAAAATTCATCAGAGAATCGCTGAGGCAGTTGCCGACGCGGTCCCGGTTCTAGATATTGCCTGTGGTGATGGCAGGCTGACCGGTTTAATTGCATCGGGGTTTGGCTGCAAGACTTATGGTGTCGATATCTCCGTATCTCACCTGGCCGAAGCCTGGGAAAAAGCGGAGGCTCGGGGCATCTCGCATCTTGTGCTCCTCGCTGCCGGGGATGCACAGAAACTCTGCTTTCTTGATGAATCCTTCGGCTCTCTTATCATGCTTTACTCTTTGCACGAGATTCAGCGTCTGCCGCAGGCACTGGAAGAGGCTCGACGAGTATTGAGGCCTGGCGGGAAGTTCATAGTCGTGGATCCTATTAAAGGTGGCAAAGCAGAAACGCTCTGGAATGAGAGTTATTATGGCCTGGCGGAGATCGAGTCTATGTTGACACGTGCAGGATTCAGCGAGCTGACTTCCGACTTCCTGTATGATGATATTGTGTTTGTTTCGGCAAAAAAGGTCCCAGTTTATTAACTCTTGTTGATTTACTGAGAGAAATGACCTATGAAAATTGGAATGCTGTCCCCTATCGCATGGAGAACCCCACCAAGGCATTATGGGCCCTGGGAGAACGTGGTGTCTCTTTTGACAGAAGCCTTGGTGAAGAGAGGGATTGATGTCACCCTCTTTGCCACCGGAGATTCCCTTACCAGCGCCAGACTCCGGGCGGTTTGCAAAAAGGGATACGAAGAAGACAGGTCAATAGAACCCAAGGTCTGGGAGTGTCTGCATATATCGGAGGTGTTTGAACACGCAGGTGAATTCGATCTGATTCACAATAATTTTGATTTTCTACCCCTGACATACAGCGGCCTGATCTCAACCCCGGTCATCACGACTATTCATGGCTTTTCTTCTCCTAAGATATACCCTGTATATCAAAAATACAATGACAGGGCCTTTTATGTATCTATCAGCAAGGCTGACAGGCTTGATTCACTGGATTACGTGGCAAATATCTATCACGGCATCGACATCTCTCAATTTACCTTTCAGCCAAGGCCCGGTGAATATCTACTCTTTTTTGGCAGGATTCATATTGATAAAGGTGCCGGGGAAGCAATTGAGATCGCAAAGAAAAGCGGCATGAAACTTATCATGGCCGGGATTATTCAGGACCCACAATATTACGAAAAAAATATAAGGCCATTCATAGATGGAAGGAGCGTTATTTACGCAGGAAGTGCGGGACCCGAAAAACGCGATAGTCTCCTCGGAAACGCTTATGCACTGCTGCATCCCATCAATTTCGATGAACCATTTGGCCTGTCAGTGGTTGAATCCATGGCCTGTGGTACGCCGGTTATCGCATTTAATAGGGGGAGTATGCCCGAACTAATCAACCATGGCCATAATGGTTTTTTGGTTCAGACAGTGGATGAAGCGGTCGCTGCGGTCCATGATATCCCTATGATCGAAAGATCAGCCTGCAGGAGGGTGGTGGAAGAGCGTTTCACGGCAGACCGCATGGCAGAAGACTACATCGATGTATACCGGCGGATACTCAAGATGACCAGGCTTGAGGGACACCGATAACCTGGTTTTCGTTCAGACACAACTTAGGAAGAGAGGACCTTTATGACTGGTATAAAATCAATCATTAAGAGATACCCGCAAAATCCAATACTCACCCCCGATGATGTCCCCTACCCTGTCGCTACCGTCCACAATGCAGGGATTGTTAAACATGCAGGCAGTTATATGATGCTGTTCAGATCGCATCTCCATAATGGGCGCTCCATAATCGGCCTTGCCAAAAGTGATAATGGCTTCGATTTCAAAGTAATGCCCAAGCCATTCCTTGTGCCTGCGGAGCATGGCATCTTCGCAGAGTATGAAGAATTTGGTGTAGAAGACCTACGCATTTCCCCTTTGGAGGATTACTACACGCTAACTTACAGCGCCTATTCACGGCATGGGGCCCGGATTGCGCTTGCACGCACCCGAGACTTTGAGCGCGTAGAGCGCATAGCGCTCATAAGCCAGGCAGACATGAGAAATGTAGTTGTCTTCCCGAAAAAATTTCAGGACAGATACGTCCGGCTTGACAGGCCCCATACCGAGATAACTCCCTGGTCCATCTGGATTTCATATTCCCCCGATCTTGTCCACTGGGGAGATTCAAGGCTTATTATGAAACCGCTCCAGTATCACTGGGATGAACTGAAGGTGGGACCCGGTGCGCCCCCATTCAGAACTGACAGAGGATGGCTCCACATCTACCATGGTGTTTTCCAGACCATGGCAGGGGCGGTGTATCGCCTGGGGGTTGCCCTCCATGACTTAAAGGACCCATCCACTATCATAGGTGTTTCCGACCAGTGGATTCTCCAACCCCACGACCCATGGGAGCTGACTGGCTATGTCCCCAACGTGGTATTCACCTGTGGGGCAGTCCCTGAAGAAGATGGCACGGTTAAGGTGTACTGGGGCGGTGCTGACACCGTAATGTGCGTGGGTACAGCCAGTATTGCTGATCTGGTGGAACTATGTTTAAATGATCCCAGGCCGCCCATGTAAATTCAGACCTCGTTATTTGATCTAAAAACTAGGTCCGATTTTTGGACACCATCCTCATCATAATGGCCATATGGAGCCAAATTGAGGAATTGTGAATTTAGGGATTGAGGGATTAAGATAAGGAAAAAATTCATATTTCAATTC
>JAUWMY010000519.1 GCA_030612945.1 Desulfobacteraceae bacterium | reverse complement strand
GCCTGGAACTTGCCCTCTGCTGCGATATCCGCCTCTGCTCGGCTGAACCCATATTCGCCCTTCCTGAAGCCATGCTCGCCAGTATCCCCGATGTAGGCGGATTGCAGCGACTCCCCAGAGTGGTGGGACGAGGCCATGCCCGGGAAATCGCATTCCGCGGACACAGATTTGATGCCCAACGGGCCCAGGCCATTAACCTGGTAAATGATGTTTATCCTGATCAGGAAACACTCAACACCAAAGCCATGGAAATTGCCCGGGAAATTGCCGGGAATCCGCCCCTGGCTGTACAGGGAGCCAAAGAGGTCTTGCTTTATGCCGAAGAAGTCGGCCTGGACCAATCTCTTAACTACAATGCGGCCAGATCCAGCATGATCATGCCCTCTGAGGACCTTGCCGAGGCGATTTCCGCATACATGGAAAAGCGAAAGGGAGAATTCAAGGGGAAATGAGAAATCCTCAGGTCACACATTCATTTTAACTGAAATCTGTGAAGACCTGAGTTTTCTACATCTGTCTAAAGATATGAATGTAAGACCGGCTGACCGTGAGAGTTTCGGAACAATCTTTCAGTCTGATAACCCCGCGTCCTGTAAGGGAACGGCTCATTTTGGCAATGCAGCCTGCATTCACTATTGTTCCCCGATGAATGCGCCAGAATTTATTGGGGTCCAGTTCATTTGACAGCTCCTTAATGGGCTTTCTGATGAGGGATTCACCATCTTTTGTTATGACCATGGTGTATTTATCGCTTGACTTGAAGTAGTAGACCTCTTCCACGGGAACAAGCCTGATCTCCTCACCCTGCTGGACCCGAATCCACTGCAGATAGTCCGGCGTTTCTTTATTGGGGAGGCTGGCTACTATTCGCTCTACGACCTTGGAAAGATCGGCAGGAGGCCCGGACGATGTGGCGACCTGCTTTTTTAACCGGTCAGTGGTCTTTTTCAATCGCTCACGGGTTACCGGTTTCAGAATGTAGTCAATGGCCTCATTCTCAAACGCCTCCACCGCGTACTGATCGTAGGCAGTGATAAAGACAACCCAGCATGAGTCAGCTATTTTTTTGGCAACTTCCATGCCGGAAAGACCGGGCATCCGGATATCGAGAAAGGCGATATGGGGACGGCACTCATCTATCAGCTCTAAGGCCTCCTGACCATTTCCGGCTTCACCGCAAATAATAAGATCAGGCCATACGTCAGAAAGCCTTGATTTCAGATAGCTCCTTAACTGATCTTCATCATCAGCAATGATTGCTTTGATCTCTTGCATTGGGGACCTCAATAATTGCTCTCAGGCCGCATGGCCGGTTATCTTCTAAGATCAAGCGTCCCTTGTCACCGTATATTGATTGTAAACGCTCCCTGATATTGGAAAGGCCCGTTCCTGGGTCACCTTCTTCGTAAAACCCAACACCGGTATCGACGATCTCCAACCGGAGGATCTCCTCATTTTCTTCTCCGCGTATAAACACCTCCCCACCCTCGATTTTTGGTTCCAGTCCGTGCTTTATGGAGTTTTCCACTAATGGTTGAATCAACATTGGTGGGAATGGAATATCATTTATGCTATCCGGGACTTCGACTTTATAGCGCAATCTGTCACCCATGCGAACCTTAAATATGTTCATATAGGCCCGTATCATCTCCATCTCCTGACCAATAGTGGTTGTTTCCTCCCTTGTTTTGGAAAGTGATGTCCGCAGGTAATGGATCAGATCCTCCAACATATATTTTCCCTTTTCCAGATCGGTTTCAAGCAGGCTCAAGATGTTGGAGAGTGTGTTGAACAAAAAGTGGGGTTCGATCTGGGCCTGGAGAAGCTTCAGGTTGCTTTCCACGGCCTTTTTTTCACTGGTTAGTCTTTTTATCCTTTCTTCCTGAACCAGGGCTTTGGTGGCAGAGATGGTATCCCGGGAGACAAAGAAATAGCTGATTATGGATCCAAACACGATCCCAAGGATTATCATCTGGAACAAACTGTACTGTTGAAAAAATATAGAAGCACCTATTCCCGCAGCCACAGTGCCCAATAGGGCTCCAAGGACCGATCCTATAATCATAGCAATAAATATGGCAGCCATCTGGATAAAGGGTTTACCGGATTTAAAAAGGAAATGGACGATCAGGACACATGAACAAATAGACATACCGATACATTGAGAAATGATGAAGGTATCAACAAACCCGCCACCGAATTCCAGAAAGGTCAGGAGCATGGCGATAGCGGTGTTGAAGACCGCGGTATATGAAAAGGCTCTGATCACATGCCTTCG
>JAUWMY010000052.1 GCA_030612945.1 Desulfobacteraceae bacterium | reverse complement strand
CAGACGAGGCATTCACCCGTCGCCTGAAGCAGTGCGGATTCCAGACGGAAACCGTAACCGTACCAACCCGCAAATCCGGAAAAGGCGGCAGGCACACAATCTGGTTTGCAGAAAAACCTTGATTGCACTATACCCTAACCCGGACAAGCCGGAATTAAATATTGACGATTGAATATTGAAGATTTGTGGTATCGCTTCGCTCTGTCTTTTCTATTAAAATCGATAGAAGTGCTTAAATATTCAATCTGGCTATGGCATAAATCATGTGCAAACATGATGTGATTTCAATACATAGGTACTAACGTTAGGTAGATTATCTTGAACCATTAGTTGCTGGTCAAGTATTCCCCGTTAACGTGAAATCTTTTGTTTTCAATAAGAATTAGGGTTGTCCCTCTCCCCAGCGTTTAAAAAGGTTGTGCTTTATGCCAAGGTAATCAAATATCTTTCCAATGGTCTGATCAATAATGTCATCTATGGTCTTTGGCTGATGATAAAAAGATGGTACAGGGGGCAGTATATGGGCGCCCGTGTCCGCGGCCATGGTCATGAGCCTGAGATGCCCTTTATGTAGGGGCGTTTCTCTCACCACAAGAACCAGCTTACGCTTTTCTTTGAGCGTCACGTCCGCGGCCCTTACAAGGAGGTTGTCAGTATAGGAGTTGGCAATCCCGGATAAGGTCTTTATAGTGCATGGTACTACGACCATGCCTTCGGTCAGGAATGAACCGCTAGCAAGCGCCGCGCCCACATCCTTGTTGTCATAAAAATGAGTGGCCATGGCCGCCACTTCCTCGGCCTTATAGCTTGTTTCTATCTCTATATTTTTCTTACCGGCTTCGGATAATACGAGATGGGTCTCGAAGTCTTTTTCTTTAAGCAAGCTGAGCATCCTTACGCCGTAAATAACGCCGCTTGCACCTGAAATACCGATGACGATTCGTTTTGACATATAGGCCTTTCTTGTTTCGTAACCGTTTACGGGTTCAAACGTTCAGGGTTCACCGACTGAATTTTTGCAGGACTATTCCAAAATGGTCATATGATATCTATCAATGCCTCAACCACGGCACTGGCAAATTCGGGTGATTCAAGGTCGGCATTTATTTCTCTTACCTCAATATCCTGGCTCAGTTGCTTTTTAAGCTCTGTTACAAAGACCGCATCTGCCTCACCATCATAGAAATCAGCCCCTTTTTTGTCAACCGACGACCATCCGCCTGTGGGGATTACAACTTTTACCGGACCTTTTGCCTTGTTTAATTTTTTTGCCATAGTTGCAGCCACCATAATCAGCTCTTCGTCAGACAATCTTACGAAGGTACGGACAGCATCATAGGCATACTGCTTCCGCGATTCATATTCCGGCTTATACTTGCGTTTGAGTGGGCTGCCAAAATTAACGCCGCACGGGGCAATAATCTGTGGTATCCCGATTTTACCCGCTCCTTCAAGTCTGGTGGGGCCCGCTGCCCTTGCAAAGCCGAGCAACTCCTCTCCTACCCCGCCCGGGGCAAGGTCAATGACAGCAGCAAAGATATTCTGTGCCACTATTATCTCTTCCATGGCCCTATCGCCAATGCCGGCAGCCGAGAAGCCAATAACCTGGTGCCCTTTTTGCTCAAGTTGCTTTCTTACATTTACGGCACACTCTTCACACGGGCCAAAATGTGTCATTGCAATTAAAGATCTTTTGCCTTCACTATCGAAAGACACAGGCACACGGGCAGAACCTTCCACCATTCCACAAATAGCCCCGGCAGCCCTGGCCAGAACATTTCTCATCAGGTCGTTAAGCCCTGCAATCTCCACTACCGAGTGCATCAGTGTTATGTCTGCTGTACCAATATATCTTGAAGCAATTCCTGGAAGTGCTGCTGTGCTGGAGACAGCAAACTTTGGGATTCCAAAGGGGAGGGATTTCATAATGCTGGTGCCCATTCGCGTGCCGGTGGTGCCGCCCACGCTTATTATCCCGGAAAGCTCCCCATGGGAATAGAGATCCAGGACTTTTTGTCTGGCTCCATCCACCATGACCGGCATTCGTTTCCCTCTATCAGTTATAAGCGTTACCTCCTCAGGATTTTGCCCGCTGGCCTGTATGACTTCTTCACGGGTAATATCGCAGGCTCCCTGCGCTTCTCCCAGCAAGCCCATATCCAGAATCCTGGCTTTGTGGCCACGTGACTCTATCTCCTTGCGCAGGAAATCGGCTTCCTCCCACTTCTCTTCGGCCATTACCAGTATGAGTATCACTTCGGTTGTATCTCCTATCTGAAAAGATACTATCCTTTCAGCTTATTCGGGCGAGGATAAACCTCGCCCGCATTGTTTCTTCATTTACCCTAAAAGTATTTTCTACAAGCTATATCTTGCCTTCCTCTTTAAGCTTGTCAGTGATCATTTGAACCATGGCTTTATTGTCTATTTTGCCACTTTCGCCCACTAAGGGGAAGGCTTCCACAACCTCTAACCTTTCAGGAAGTTTAAAGGCGGCGATCTTCTTGCTCTTAAGGTAGTCAATCATCTCTTCAAAGGTAAATTGCTCTCCCTTCTTGAGAGTGACAAAGGCGCATGCGCGCTCACCCATTTCAGGATCAGGCATGGGGATAACGACAGCGTTTGTCATTTTTTCATAAGATAGAAGATAGTCTTCAATCTCTTTTGGGTAAATATTTTGTCCGCCACGAATAATGATATTCTTTTTTCTACCCATTATCTTCACATAATCGTCATCCGTGACAGTTACCAGATCACCCGGCGTGGCAAAGCCATCTTTATCAAAGGCCTCGGTCATTGTCTTTTCAAGATCTTTGTAATACCCAATCGAGTTGCCCGGACCCTTGAACCAGAGGGTCCCCACCTCTCCCGGCGTCACAGGGTTCCCGGAATCGTCCAGAACCTTTACCTCAATTCCAGGGTGTAACCTGCCAACAGTGGTGTATCTTTGATCCTTGGAGGCAGTTATCGGTACTCCGGATATTGACCCTGTATCCTGGGTACCGTATGTGCCCAGAATCGGACAGCCGAACCTCTCTTCAGCCTCCTTGGCCAGAGGCGGCGGCAGATATCCGCCGGCTGTCTTTATGATGCGCAAAGATGATAGATCATATTTATCCAAAGGTAACTCCAGCAGTCTTGCAAGCTGAGTTGGGACAAGTGCAATAACAGTGACCCTTTCCTTCTCCATAAATTCAAGGGTTCCCTCTCCACGATATTGATACTCCAAGGCAACTTTGGCGCCACCCACGGGGGCAGTGACATATGCCGGCGTTCCTCCTGCTGCCCCGGCGAGCGGTGCAATGGCAAGAACACAATCATCAGGCCCGAGTTCCCAGTTCCGAACATGGGACTTTGCTGTCCAAATTTCACGAGCCGCAATCCTGTGTTCAATGAGCTTGGGAAGACCGGTAGTACCTGTAGTGGTGATCAGAAAGCCCACTTCTTCAATAGCATCCAGTCTTCTGGCCCACAGCTCAATGGGATCGTATTCCTGCTCGAAAGGATGGTCCATGATTCCATTAAGTGAGATGCAATCCCCGGGCACATCTTCGCCGGCGACAATAATATGTTTCAAGTTTGGTATATCGGCCTGGAGTTCCTTTGCCATCTCATAATGGTCAAATTTTCGATACTGTTTAGGTATAACAATGCCGACTGCCCCTGTCCGTGTGGCAATGTCTGCCAACTCGGTTTGGCGAAAGGTCGTCATTTCAGGTATGGACAAAACCCCAGCCTTTTCGCAGGCAAGGCGCACCAGGACTTGCTCGATGCAATTGGGCAACTGAACCATCAGCTTGTCGTCCCTTTTTAACTTCATGTCTTTGATCAGGGCAAGGGCAATCCTGTCTATTTTTTGCGTGGCCTCGGCCCAGGTGAGTCTGCTTCCCAGGGAATCTACCAGGGCCTCTTTGTCGGGCCATTGTCTGGCATTTCTGTCCCAGTAATCAGGCAGAATAGTCTTATCCCAGAACCCCTTTGTTAGATTTTTCTCAAGTTCTTCTGGATCATAGCGGATTGGTTTCATTTGTTGCTCCTTATCTAAAATCCCAGTTCAGACCATCTTGCCTCGATTTTTTTAACTACATCCGGATCAAGGACTACCGGAATGGGTTTTTCGTCCCAGTCATAGGGAATGGTTGCATCAATCAGCAACCTTCCGGTTATCCACCTGGCGTTGATGGGAAGGGACGGATCCAGGGGAGTGGACCTGCCTCGTTTGATGACCTGAGATCGGTTTGGCTGGAACCTAAAACTCAAAGCATACAGCACCCGGGAGATATCCCATGGGTCAATATCTTCGTCCACCACAATGACGGTCTTGAGACCATATGCACCCATCTCCGTTGAGATAGCAGCAGTGAGTACCTGGTCGGCGTGTCCCGGATACATCTGTTTCATGGAAATGATTGCCAGGAATCTCCCCGATCCCTCGGGCGGACAGTACACGGATTTGATGCCGGGAATCTTCATTGCGTCAAGCTGCTGCCACAGAGTAGATCCATAGGTAAGCGCCATGGTCATGTGCGTATCCGTTACAGCCCTTCCCACAGTAGTTCCCCAGAATATTGGGTTATTCCTGTGGGTAATGCAATTTACCTTGATAAAGTTTCGGGGATCTGTTCCAACACCCGAATAATAGCCTGTGTACTCGCCGAATGGACCTTCATCCATAAACTTCTCGGCATCCACCTCACCTTCCATCACTATTTCCGCAGTAGCTGGTACGGGGAGATCAACTGTCTCTCCCTTAACAACCTTTACAGCCTCACCACGTATAGATCCGGCAATATCATACTCGCAGTCAAATGCCGATATCCGGGCCGCGCCCATCAGGAACAGGAGCGGATCACATCCGACTATGGATGCCACAGGCATGGGTTTTTTGAGGGCCTGATATTTCTTGAGCATAATATCTGCATGTTTGCCCTTAATGAACTGTATCCCGACATGGTTTTTGTCAAACAGTTGCGCCCGATAAGTACCGAGGTTTACCCACCCGGTTTCAGGGTCTTTGGTGACAACAAAGTGTGACGTTCCCCAAAAACGCCCGCCATCTAATGGATAGAATTTAGGGACCGGGAACTTGAAGAGATCCACATCGTCACCAGTAATGATGTTTTCCTTGCAGGGAGCATCAGCGCTGTCAACCCATTCAGGGGGTATCTTCTCCTTTCCTTTTTCAACCCATTTCTCCATAAGCTGGGTCAGGTTGGACTCCCTCGGCATACCCATAATCAAAGAAAGCTTCTCCGGGGTCGTACAGGCGCTTGTCATTACGGGAGTGTCATAATCTTTAACGTTCTCGAACAAGAGTACCGGACCCTTTTTTTCCTCGTTAAGCTTTGCGATATGTGACAACTCCAGATCCCAATCTACCTCCGCCTTGATGCGGTGCAACAGGCCTTCTTCTTCGCACTTAGCGATGTAATCCCTTAGGTCTTTCATTATAATACTACCTCCTTATATTTGAGCTTTTACTCCTGTATCTTTATCCGTTTCATGGCCCTTGCCATCAGCAGCTCATAACCGCTCTTCTTCCCCAGCACTGATTCTTTCTTGCGTTTACTCCATACTTGCTCTGGCCGGCATTGCAGCATAAATACATTTTCCGGGAAGGGCAGGTCATCATCTATAGCCCATTCAGTATCTTGAGCTATCCCGTAATGTTCTTCCACTTTCATACCTGTCTTGACCAACTCCAATATCTCTTCTTTACTCAGGCAAGGGATATTTTGTCGTTCAGGGGGAAGATCAACCAACATGGTCTTGCCTGTCTTTGTATCCAATAGATATTCCTTGGGCTTAGTGGATACAGATTCCTTTACAATTTCAAGAATAACCTTGTCCACTGTCCACACATCAGGGGTAACCGCACCACTCACAACGCTCTCACCCAGGCCCCAGTTTCCCTCAATTACAGCCACTGATGGGTCTCCGCTGACCGGGTTAAGTGTGAACATCACGCCGGCTGACCTGGCATTTACCATCTTCAGCACAGCCACACCAATGGGGTCATATTCTAAGGAAAGTCCCAGGCGAGCACGGGCAATAATGGAGCGAGGATTAAATGTGCTCGACCACACCCTGATGATGTTCTTCACCACCTCCGAACTACCGCTGATACAGAGATAGGTTTCGTATTGCCCGGGATGGCTGCCCGGTCCCGCTGAGCGTGTGGCCACGGGAACATCACTAATGCCCGCTGTCTTGCTAACACCTTCGTAATACTGCTTGATGACATTCTCCATGTCCTCAGGCATTTCTTTGGATTCTAAAATACCTCTCATCTCTTCAGATGCCTTGTCATATTTCGTCATATCGGCAGTGTTATCGGGATCGGCACTGAATGTGGCAAGGTACCGGCGAATCTCTTCAATAGCACCGGTCTCCTTCATAAACCTTTCATAAGCTCCCAGTGTCAGCGCAAACCCGGGGGGGACTCGAAACCCAACTCTCGTCATCTCTCCCAGATTAGCACACTTCTTCCCCACTATATCGTTATGCTCTTTGCCTAGCTCATCAAAACGATATATCCACTTCATGGAAAACACCTCTCTGATTATAATGTTGTGCTTGGAGGGCATGTGTTAGAGCACATACCCTCCCAACAATTCAGCTATTAACACCTTTCCAGTATGGTTACAATTCCGCGATCGCCATCCAGTCTTATCTTATCCCCGGTTTTAATTACCGAGGTGCCGACTCCTGTGCCCGTAACCGACGGTACACCATATTCCCTGCACACGATGGCCGCATGGCTGGTGAGCCCTCCGATATCAGTAATCGCACCCTTGATCTTGGTAAATATAGGAGCCCAGGAGGGGTTAGGGGTGGGGCAAACCAGGATCTCTCCCGGTTGAATGTCCACAATCTCCTTGAGCCGCTTGAGTACCCGGGCCGGGCCTTCAACAACACCTGCCGAAGAAGCAAAGCCCTTGATTTCAGAGATATCCTCAGGTCTGACTTCTCCCTCTCCCATGCCTTTGAGCCATTCCTGGACTTTGTCGGTGGTGACACCCCACAGCATAATGGTAAAGGGCTCTGCCACTTCTTCAGGCGGAACACCCAGGGCGGGGATCGGATTCCATTCATTTGCCGCCTTGAGGATTTTCTTTCGTTTATCAGCCTTGGCCTTGTAATAGTCGCTCCTCAGCGGAATATCCACGCCCAGGGCCCAACCGGTGACTACCTCGGTGAGAATCTCGGGTATCTCGTAGCGGTTGAACATAAATATGTCGTCCACTTCATTTATCATGCCGTTATCAACCAGGAGCTTTCCGAAATCCCTTATTTTGGAAAACCATATGGTATGGAACCAATGCTCAACCCAGAAAAGGTGGTCCTCGGCATACCTGTAAATGGTCCTTACGGTTTTGTAGGCGCCGTCAAAGGATTCCCGGTCTTCGTCTGTTGTTATCAGTTCGCGATATTTGGCAACGGTTTCGTCTCTTTCCTTATCAACCTCATCCAGCGACCGCTCGATCGTTTCTCCTTTTTCCAGCCGTTCCACGTAACTCTTGATATAGCTAAATGGAATATCCAGGTTAGTGATCCAGCTCCCTTCATGATGGAACCACCCGCTTCCACATGATACATAGAACCACGGGTCTTTGGCTTTATCAAAGGCCTCAAGCCACTTCTTTCCGTCCTCTGACTTTTTAAGCTCTGTTTTTTTCTGATCTGCCGTCGTCTCGCCCTTAAGGATTTCTGCCACACCACTTAAAGAGGTGGCTAATCTGGATAGCTGGCAGAGTTCTTCCTCGGGACGGAACATGGATACATAGGCCCCTGCCACCATCTTACCAATAGCGCTCTCACTAATATCGGGAAAAAGTTTCCTGGTTACATCGCCAAACATGAGGTAAGCAAGATAGGTGAGGTTCAGCATCTCAAAATGATACTGCCATCCCTTGAACATCTTATTAACTAATGTATCGAATGCCGCAACAAGGTCATAGGACACATAACAGCCTGTGGGGGCAGGAAGGACCTGGTCTTCGGGAACAAATTTCGGTAGTTCTTTTGGTACCTCAACTGCTTTCATCTCTTCACCAAGGGCCTTGAACTTGGTCAGCCACTTATCCCACAATTCATTATAGTGTTCAAATACATAGAAAACCCGCTTCTCAAACAACTGGGCCTTCTCGCCTATCACCTCATCCGGCGGAGGCGCAATCGCACAGATGTACATGTATGGCCCGATCATCCTCTGGGCGATTCCCTGGGCAGGTGGGATGCAGAATACCCTGGTAGTGTATTGGGAAAGAGAGATCTGCCATGCCTCCTGAAAGATCAGATCTAATGGTGGCATGGGCTCTGGGGCATGTATTTTGTCCAGATACCAGAATTGATTTTTTTCCCAATCTTGCCTTTCTTTGGAGAACAGATAGTGTGATGGATACATCTCTTCCCATCCTTCAAGTTCCGGGGGAACCTGATACTCATGGGGATCCGGAAACCTCCCTGCCTTTTCATCTGCCATTTTTCTCCTCCTCATTTAAATGTTTACGGTTGAATGGAAAATATTTCATTATTTAAGTTGGCACAACCATAACCTACTTAAATAATTTATAATTTCTAAATCCATGAAAAAAAGATTTCCTACATATATATCATTTTTGATTAATAAAGAAAATCTGTCAAGTTCATTTTATTTATGCTAATTATAAGTTTTACTTATGATTGTTTTTGATCTATAAAATTATTTAACGGTAGGCTCAGGAGGAATTTTACACCCGTGATCAACTTCAACCAGCTCAGGGTTTTTTATCAAACCGCAAAATATCTGAGTTGCACCAGGGCAGCCGAAAAGCTATATATTACACAACCGGCTGTCACTGCCCAATTGAAATTCCTTGAAGAATTTTGCAGTCTTAAACTATTCAAAAGAAAAGGGCGAAAGATCTACCTCACCGACGAAGGAAAAACGCTTTATGATTACGCGCGGGAAATATTCGAATATGAAAAAGAAATAGAGCATGTGATCGAGGACATGAAAGAACTAAAACGGGGGGTGCTTCGCCTGGGAACCAGCAAGACCTATGCGAGGTACTTCATGCCGTTTCTCATGACCACCTTCCATGAATCTTATTCTAATATTAAAATCATTCTGGATGAAGGTAGTTCTCTGGACATGATTCACAGCCTGCTTGATTTAAGGAACGAAGTGGCGGTAATCGCCAGAACAGAGGATAACCCTGATGTCTGTTATATCCCTTTCAGTCAGGAAGAGCTGGTGGTCATACTGGCCCCGGATCACCATCTGGCGCATAAAAAAATCGTCTCTTTCAGGGAACTGGCCGAGGAACCGATTATCATGAAGGAGGTGGGCTCGGGAACAAGGATGCTGGTAAACGAATTGTTTTCTCTGAATGATTGTGCTCCTGATATCCTTATGGAAACGAGCAATACAGAATTCATAAAACAATTAGTGCAGCGCGGTGAAGGTGTGTCCTTTCTGGTGAGGGAGGCAGTAGCTTTAGAGCTTAAGGAGAGAAAACTTGCCACTGTTCCCTTAGAAGGCGGTAAGATTTTTCTGGACGTGAATATCGTTTATCTCAAAAATCAGCATCTTTCAAGGCCTGCTCAGGCCTTCCTTGATATCTTGGAAAAATTGTCCCCGGAAGATATATCGCCTCAGGGTATCGGCACCTTGATGGCCAAAATGCTTGCCAGGCGTAAATAAATCGACAGAACACGGGGCTGTCCACGATCGAGCAACTACCTTTTTTACGTAACATTTCAATCAGCCCGGGCCTTCCGACTGCTTCCCCCTTTTGAAAAGGGGGATTGAGGGGGATTTTCCTTGTTCAAGAGCCAAAAATAGAATTGCTGCACTTCTGGGATTCTGGGATTGTAGTTGACTTGTACGGATAAATGCATTGTAATCTCAAAAAAATACTTGCAGAGGGAGGCGTTATCATGTCGGACAGTAGTTTATTGAATGGGAAGAAGATCCTTATAGTGGATGATGAACCTGATGTGCTGGAAGTTTTGGAAGAGTTTCTGTCCATGTGTGAACTTGTAAAAGCTTCAACTTATGAAGAGGCCAAAGAGCTGTTGGAATCCCAGGATTTTGATATGGCAATTTTGGACATTATGGGCGTTGACGGCTATGGCCTGTTAGACATTGCCAGGCAGAAAAAAATAACAGCCGTCATGTTAACTGCCCACGCATTGACTCCTGACAATGTTGTAAGGTCAATCAAAGAAGGAGCCGCTTCTTATATCCCCAAAGATGAAATAACGAATATTGCAGATTTTTTAATTGAGATATTTAAAGCTCAAGAAGAGGGGAAAAGCACCTGGGAACCCTGGCAGGAAAGGTTGCCTTCCTCCTATTTTGAAAGAAAATGGGGAGCAGCCTGGCAGGATACCGACAAGGAGTTTTGGGAAAAGTTCAGGGTTAGTCTCAGATCCAGGCAATCTCAGTCCAAAAAGAATGATTGACCGGAATAAATCCACAAGGAACTGTTTTTGGCGTTCTTAACTATTTGATATTACAATACGTAAATTATTCTTTTTGTGTATTTTGTGCCTTTTTGCGGCTGTATTAAACTTAATTGGTGGTGAAAATGACTTTTCAGGAATTCGGGAAAAATATTGCCATTATGCGATATGATGAACCAAGTAACCTGTTGGATTTATTTGAAACGTCAGTGAAAAAATATCCGACCAGTAAATATATTGGCGAGAAAAA
>JAUWMY010000279.1 GCA_030612945.1 Desulfobacteraceae bacterium | reverse complement strand
TGATTTGTGATGCCCTATGGAATAAAGTTCAAATGACAAAATCCAAATGTCAAATCAAATCCAAAACCCCAATGTCAAAATGTTTTCCAAAACGGTCAGTTATTTATCTTTTTCCCATTGTGCATCTTCACCAGTGTAGGCTGCGTTTGAATTAATGGGTGGACATATATTTTTAGCATTTGTCATTTGGCATTCATTTGAAATTTGAGCTTTGACCTTTGTCATTCAACTTATTTTTATTTACATATTTGGACCCTTTTAGGGGTGGTAGTTGACTTTTTATATCTCTATCAGGGAAGTAATAAAAGATAAGACGTGAAACACCTTAAAACCAATACCAGATATTCACCCCGTTAAATTCGAAGACGATTTAACCGGGAACCAATACCCAATACCACCAAATTGAGTATCACTCAATTAGGGTCCTTGTTTCTTTTCTTGATCATTGCAGGGGCCAACAGGTCGTGCTCTCTTTCCTTCTGAATGAGGAACACAGCGAACAGAACGCCAAGGCCGCCCAGCATCTGAAGTCCCTCCAGCCGTTCTCCCAACCAGAGGTAGGCCATAAGCCCGGCAGCGATGGGCTCGAAGGTGGAGATTATCGTCGCCCGAGTGGCTCGAAGATTGTCTATACCGTAGGCAAATATGCCAAAGGGGACAATGGTGCCGATGCTGACAGAGTAAAATATCAACAGCCAGGATTTCGCGTCCCAGCCCATGGTGAGAAGCCGTGCCGGTCCAAGGGCCAGGTTAAAGGTGATGCTGGCTGCTATCAAGGCGTAGCAAAGCATAGTCCAAGGGGAGTAACTGCGCAAGTTGTACTCAGAGTACACGCAGTAAAAAGCGAAAGTCACTGCCGCGCCCAGCCCCCATATTAAGCCCCATCGGTTAAGATTGAGGAGGTCCATGTTGTAGCCGCCCACTACTAAGTAGCAGCCCCCGAGGGCCAGGCTCAGGGCTATTATTTTTGTTAGCCCCATCCGTTCGCCCATAAACCGCCAGGCATACACAGCAATGAGGGTTGGGGCGAGGTATTCGAGCAGGATAGCTGCAGCAGTAGGAATCTTGGATATTGCCGCCAGATAGCAGCAGTTGACCGCAGCCAGGCCTAAGGAGCCCAGGAGTAGGAAACTGAGAATGTCCCGCGGCCTGATGATAAGAGCCTTTGGCCTGGTGAGCAATAGCCATGCCACGGTCAGGATAGCCCCAAAGGTCATCCGCCCCTGTGCCAGGACGAACGGTGACAGGCCCCCATTCATTAAGTATTTGGAAACCACTCCATTGGATGCCCATAACACGGCCGCGCCCAGACAGGCCACGGCGCCTTTGGTTGTTGAGGAAAGGGGAATGATTGCTACCGTTAAAACTTAACTTTAGGTGCTTCCTGGCGCTCTTTTGGAACTTTAAAGAACGTTGCTTTTTCAAACCCAAACATCCCGGCCATTATATTGGTGGGGAAGGTGCGTATTTTGATATTATAAACCTTTACTGTTTCATTAAAGCGACGGCGTTCAACTGCAATACGATTTTCAGTTCCGGCCAGCTCGTCCTGTAACCGGATAAAGTTGGTATTCGCCTTTAATTCAGGATAGCGTTCAACGACCACAAGCAAGCGCGACAGGGCCGAGGAAAGTTGATTATTGGCCTGAATCTTTTCATCAATACTGCCTGCACCTGCCACCTTTGAACGGGCCTCTGTCACCTTCACAAAGACTTCTTTTTCGTGGGCCGCATAACCCTTGACCGTCTCCACGTAATTGGGGATCAGGTCATAACGGCGTTGAAGCTGGTTCTCCACCTGGGCCCACGCACCTTTCACAGATTCATCCATAGTGACGAGGCTGTTGTAGGTCCCCTTAATATACGAGTAAGGGATCACAATGATTAAAATAATTATACCAACAATGATCAGTAAGGTTTTAAGACCTTTACTCATGTTATCCTCCTAACGCATCAACTTGTTTTGATAGTTTGCGAACCTCTGCCAAATATTTCTGGAAAAGCCCTCTCATTTCATCGTCGCCCGGTTTTATTTTATCATCTTTAACATCAAGCAGTTTTTCAAACACACTGGAATCTATGTCAAATGCCTGGGCTGTGGCCTGGATGATCTGAAGTTTTTCTTTAGGCAGTTCCAACCCTTTCACGTGAAGAAGTGCCTCAAAAATCGCAATGAAGGCCCGGATGGACTGACTTATAACCCCCTTAAGGGCACGTCCTTTGCCGGATGTTTCCAAATAAGCTTCCCTGAGTAAAAGCAGTTTTCCCTTGATCTCTCGCTCGCACTGAAGTCTTATAAATTCAGGTTTAAATGAGAGATCTTTCAGGATATCTTTGCCATAAACCGGTACGTAATTGCCTTTAAAATTCAGGTACTCTATGGGGAATACGTCCGTCGAGGTTTCCACATAGTTTTCCGTTAAGAAAAGCGGAATTGCAACATTTCTCTTCCGCCATTTTTTTACAACTTCAAATGCTCTATCAAGACGCTCTATCCCCTCTTCAGAAAGAACAATCATGAAATTGATGTCGGACTTTCCAGGCCGGTAATCTTTACCTGTAGCACTGCCATAAAGAACGATGCTGACAAGGTCATCACCATAAACGTCCTTATAATCGGTGGTGATATCCGGAAATATCTCTTTTGGATCTTTTACATTTTTTGCCATAGTTACCCCGTTAGTAATTATTCAATATTCAGGGGAAAAATAAAAGGCTTACGCCTAAATTCCTTATTCGGAGTTTACCCGTAAGGGTTTTATCCCCGAGTTACTGAGCAGATTCCCCCGTTACTTCTTACTTTAAAAAAACCTAAAATCCTCCTCCGGCGCCCCCGCCGCCGCTCATGCCTCCGCCAAAACCTCCAAACCCGCCGCTAAAACCGCCGAAACTTCCTCCGGACCCGCCACCATAACCTCTCCCCCCGCCCAGGAGCAAGGGCAGAAAAAAGAGCCATGATCCGCCCCGGCGCTTGGATGAAAACATGAAAAAAGCAATAATCAGTATAATCGGGAGAAAGCCAAGGCCGGAACGACTTTTCTTAGCAGGGGCTTTCACTGGCATCTGACCGGTAAGCTTGATACCCGCATTCTTGGAAATGACCTGAGCAACGGCAAGGGTACCATTAAGCAAGCCTTCGCCTTATTTATTCTGCTTTAGATAGGGTACAATATCGCTGTCGCGGATCTCGCCCACCAGGCCGTCGGGCAAAATGCCTTCCACGCCATACCCGGTCTCTATGCGCATCTTTCTTTCCTTGACGGTCACAAAGATCAGAACCCCTTTGTCCTCGCCCTTTTTCCCTATTCCCCATGCGCTGTATAGACGGGTGGCATAATCGTTATACTCCGCCCCTCCAATATCCGGCATGGTAACAATTACTACCGCTGTCCCGGTCTTCCTATACAACTCCGTCGTAATGCCGGTCATCTTTTGCTCATAGGCCGAGGGAATAACATTGGCAAAGTCATTGACCGGGCCCTTTGGTTTGGGAAAGGGGCGTTCGGCGGCCTGTACCGCAGTTACAACCAATAGCGTCAATAGAAAAACCAGGCCAAAGCAAACATCTTTAACGCTTGAGTATCGATTCATAGATTTCCCGTGTCTTAAAAATAATTATGTGTCAAGTCATATCAACCAATCTTCACCAAATGCAAACGCAGATATTTTGCAGCAAGACTGCAAAAATGTAAAGGGTTTTCAACCTTCTTTGCACGATAATGAGAAACATGAAAGTTAAAGGCATGTTTATTTTCTTCTTATCCTGCACCCTATTCCCTTAAGATTGGGGGTGCCGAATTCTTTGCCCAGTTTCTCTGTAGACGTGAGCATATTCAAGTTGGATTTCTCCCATTCATACTGTGATTCAGCCTTTCCTTCAGGGAACCACCAGCCGTATGAGACATTGAGGACTTTGGAATGAATGTCATCACTCAGATGGGCAATTTGAATGATTTTGCCCACCTTGGTCTCAATAACCACTTCATCTCCTTCACGAATATTGTATTTTGCTGCTGTTTCCGGATGAATTTCAGTTTGGGGATGCGGGCTAAGTTTTCTCAATTTTTCCACCCACCTATAGGACGAATGGAGATAGTGAGGGTTCTTGGAGCTGGTCAATACGAGGGGATAGTCAGGGTCGTCTTCCTCCGGGAATCCGGTAAAAGAGGGCAGGGGGGGGAGTTTGAATTTCTCGGCAGTACTTAATTTCAGTTCCACCTTTCCGGTGGGAGTTCGGAAACCTTTTTTCTCATAACCCTTGTATTTCTCAGGTCCTTTCAAATAACCCTTCTCTACGAACTGGCTGTAATTGAGACCGCTTGGCCCGAGAATATCTTCCAGGAAATGGTTGTAATCGTCATGCCAGTATTCAGCAGGGGTGATCAACTTCCCTAATTCATTAAGTATTTTCATGTCTGGCCAGCATTCTTCCGGCGGATCAACAACCTTGGGCCGGGCCAGAATGTAGCCGTGGCCGAGTCCATAATGGCCGATATCGTTAAATTCAAACTGGCTTGCAACGGGTAGCACAATGTCTGCCATGGCCGCCGTGGGGGTCATGAACAAATCAGCGACCGCTATAAAATCGAGGTTCATGAATGCCTCATAGGTTTGCCGGCTGTCGGCA
>JAUWMY010000224.1 GCA_030612945.1 Desulfobacteraceae bacterium | reverse complement strand
GGGCTGTGCAGTGTCATCCATCGCCTCCTGGGACGAGGCCTTCGGAACAAAGGTCTGAACCTGGGTTGACGGGCAGCCACAGGCCAGAGGGATATCGAGAGGTTTTTCTTCCTTTTCTTTCAGGAAAGCCTCCACCGCGTCCTCATCAAAATCTTCTGCTTCCCGCTCTACCATGGTGATGGCACCATTAGGACATTCACCCAGGCAGGCACCAAGCCCGTCACAGTAGCTTTCTGAAACAAGGTGGGCCTTGCCATCTACAATCTGTATGGCCCCCTCAGCACACTCGGGTACGCACTCACCGCACCCATCGCAGAGTTCGTCGTCAATTTCTATTATTTTCCGCATTACTTTCATGGTATACTCCTTTTTTGGATAAGCGCCTAAAGTTGAAAAAGGTATAAGAATTAATAATTTTTTGGTTTTCAAATTGAGGAATTAATCCCTAAATTCCAAAATTTTCAATCCCTCAATTTCTTTTACGCTATAAGAGCACCTTCCTGGCTAAACTACGTCCGCTTTCGGTCAGGAACGATTCCTCAATAACACCGGGCAATTCCTTTGAATCCGTGGTGCTTTCCTTTTTCTTTTCCTCTAAGTTGACAATCATGTCTGCATCATAAACGCTTTTGAAATTGGTGTTTTCTTCTGTTCCCGGATGATGGTGATGGCCTATGATATCGCATACCTCATTTATCAAGTCGTCTTTGGCCTTCAACCGGGTCAAAATATCCCTGGCAATAGATACTCCTTCTTCTTCATGGTAACGGGAAAAGGATTCGGGGTGTTTTTGCTCGGCTTCCTTGATTCCGATATCAATGAGGTATGTGGCGGACAGGATGACGGCCAGGTTGCCACGCTCTTCCCTACCGATCTGTTCGGCATGCCTGGCCGCCCGGATGGCATGGCCTACGCGCTTGAAGTCCTGTTTAAGATAGCGCTTCATCTCAATGGCAACCCGGTCCTTTAGTAGATCATCTTTCTGTGCAAGGAGTTCGGGCGGAATGTTCCCAATGCATTGCTCGGCATATTGACAATAAGATGCACAGCCAAAATCCAGGCTGGGATTGAGGAAACGGTGGCCGCATTTGGGGCATTTGCGGGTTGGATCGTCTTTAAAGAATTCCACCTCATTTCCGCATTTGGGACATTTAACTTCGAAAATAGCCCCCGGCTTCCAGTATTGGCTGTCCTGTCCGGGACATTTCATGATTATTCCCCTTTCGATTTTCGGTTTTCGATTGAAGATTGATTATTGGATCCGCCATGAACCCGTTTAAGGGTTTATCCTTCAATAACCCATATCCTTCATTGAGAAAGCGACACTATTTTGATATCAATGGGTCAGGTATATAGAAGCACTTTGCAATCTTTGGCATACTTCAAGAAGTCCTCAGCAGTCATAATGGTAACCCCTTCTATAAAGTCGTCCTGTTTAAGTCCCATCATGTCTACTGTCATTTTGCAGGCCACAAATTTTACCCCTTCCAGTCTGGCAATCTCCTGCAGGTCCGGAAGAGACGGTATGTTGGCCTTTTCCATTTTACCCTTCATCATCCATGTGGCTACGTTTGACATTCCAGGCAAAGCACCCATAAAGCCCGGAGGCTGGAACTTGGCTTTTTCTGCCCATTCCTTGCGGATAACATTAATTCCCATAAAGGTATAAAAGACCGTAGCGTCCATTCCCAGCCTGAGCGAATTGATACCTAAGATAATACCGGGATAAGCACCATCCAGGGTGTCTTTGGAGGTAATATATGCGGCAGCTTCTCTCTTGGCATCCCCTGTATCCGTTACTGCACCCGATTGTTGCTGTTTTTGTGCCATTTTTTTCCCCTCCTTTTGTAGATTTATTGTTTCACGTCTGTTTCAATGTAACCGTTCACGGGTTCAGAGGTTCAGAGTTCACCGAAAATTTAAGCTGCTGATTCGTGGGTTCTGAAACGTGAACTTTGAACCTGTGAACGCCTACGTTCCAATCATGCGCATTTTATATGGTTGACGTCTTTGGCTGGGATAAGCACTGGCCCTGCGAGGGTTCTCGTTTTTGCCGTGCAGGGGCGGGGATTATCCCCGCCCGCACAGTTCCCCAGTCTAATTTCCGGCCATCATTGCTTCAATATCTGCCGCAACTTCGCCAGTCGGTTTGATATCAAATTTATCCACCAAAACATTTAGGACAGTAGGAGATACAAACGCCGGAAGTGTCGGCCCAAGGCGAATTCCCTTAACTCCGAGGAAAAGCAGAGCCAGAAGAACAGCTACGGCTTTTTGTTCATACCACCCAATATCAAAGGAAATCGGAAGATCATTAATATCGTCGAGTTCAAAGACCTCTTTCAGCTTAAGCGCAATGACTGCAAGAGAATAGCTATCGTTACACTGCCCGGCATCCAGTATTCTTGGAATGCCGCCGATATCGCCCAGATCAAGTTTGTTATAACGGTACTTAGCACACCCAGCGGTAAGAATAACTGTATCCTTTGGAAGCTGTTCTGCAACTTCGGTAAAATAATTTCTCGCCTTTTGACGTCCATCGCAACCGGCCATTACAATAAAGCGCTTGATTGCACCGGATTTCACAGCATCCACGACCTTATCTGCCAGAGCAAGGACCTGATTATGAGCGAATCCGCCGACGATCTTACCGGTTTCAATTTCAACAGGCGGGTCGCATTTTTTTGCCAGTTCGATAATTTCCGAAAAATCCTTTTCGCCGTCTTTGGGTCTGTCCGGGATGTGTTTTACATCCGGATATCCGGTCATTCCGGTGGTAAAAATCCTGCCCTGATAGGTATTGTCTTTCTTTATGGGAATAATACAGTTCGTGGTCATCAGGATTGGACCGTTGAAAGATTCGAATTCCTTGTTCTGGCGCCACCAGGAACCACCGTAGTTCCCCGCAAAATGATCATATTTTTTAAATGCGGGATAGTAATTGGCCGGCAGCATCTCGCCATGGGTATAGACATCGATACCAGTACCCTCGGTCTGCTTTAGCAGTTCCTCCATGTCCTTGAGGTCGTGGCCACTGATCAGGATTCCCGGATTGTTGGGACGTCCGATATGGACTTCCGTGATTGCGGGATGGCCATTAGGAGATGTGTTTGCTTCATCAAGAAGTGCCATTGTATTAACAGCGACTTCTCCTGCTTTCATGACAAGTCCCACCATTTCATCCACAGACAGATCTTTGGTGGTGGATGCCAAAGCTTCCATCAGGAAAGTGTAAATATCCTCCTTTTCAAATCCCAGGATAGCCGCGTGGTCGGCATAGGCCGCAACGCCTTTTAATCCTATTATCAGCAACTCCCTGAGTGAGCGGACATCTTCATTTTCTGTCGCGAGAACGCCTATTGCTTTTGCTTTCTCATGGAATTCTGATTCGTCGTCCGAATACCAGACTGCTGAGTCATGTAAATCCTCTGAAAATCCTTGGCCATTTTTTTCTTTGTAAGCAGCCAAAAACTTGGTCTTGAGCTCTTCCCGAATCTTCAAACCTTCTTTGATAAGAGAAATGAATCTCTCGTTATCCCAATTTGCATTTGTGATGGTTGTAAAAAGGCTCTGAGCAATGAATAAACCGGTTTCTTTATCGCCAATCCCGAGCTCTTTTGCCTTTTCACCATAGACAGAAACCCCCTTCAGGACATAGATCAGCAAGTCCTGAAGATTAGCGGTTTCCTCCGGTTTTCCACAAACTCCCTTTACCGTACAGCCTGTATTCTTGGCTGTCTCCTGACACTGAAAACAAAACATGATTATTCTCCTCTGTTAAAGTTAATTGTTCTTTCCAAATAAACCCTTTCCATAATTTTTTTTCCCATTTTATATCACAAATATGCGCAGTGCATTGACTTAAGTCAAGATATTCACTTTTTTTCTTTTTTTTTGGACCGTGACCTCATCCATACCCTTTATATCCAGCCCTCTCTCGATAAAATCTCGCCAAACCGTTCTCCTTTGAGGCAGTTGCGCTGGTAATGGTCCAGACAACGGTCAACGACCGTCAATGCCTCCTCAAGCCCATGGATTCCGGGTAATTCTGTTGCCAGCCTGGGATGTCTCCCCAGTTTTCCACCGATCAGGATGCGGTAACCTTTGGCACCCTCCCGCAGAGTGCCCGTTGGACAGGCCTGGATGCATTGTCCGCAGGAAAGGCACTTAGAATCGTCAACCAAGGGGGCGCCATCTTGAACAGAAATCGCATTTTCTTTACAGATCTCCACGCAGGCCCCGCACTCGGTGCAGGATTCATCCGAGACTTCGGGTCTGCATGCACCGATGAGCCCCAGGTCAACGATCTGGGGGCGGGAGCATGCATTGGGGCAGTCAGAGACAGAGACGCGAAATTCATGGTGCATTTTTAAGGGACCTCCTACCCGCTTTTTTAAAAATTCTTTCATATCCCTCTCTGTAAGTTTTTGTTCAATTTTTTGGGGCAGGCCATCTGAGTTTACAGCACGGTTAGGACAGCCACTGGGACCAAAACAGGTCTCAACCTGAAATCCTTTTACTTCATCCTCCATACGGTTTAGAAACCGCTTCTGGCAGGCGTGGACATGTTCTGTGGTAACTTCATTGGCCATGTGGCGGGAGGCTTCCTCTTCCACCCGCTTTTTTACCCGTTTCCTGACAAAGAAAGGGACCCTTGATAAGGCCTTTTCTGCTTCTTTGCTCCAATTCATGGCTTTGCCTTTTATGTGTTAAGTACAGTCCTGAGTAAAACACATCTCTTGCGATGAGTCCTTGACTTATGTCAAGTATTGAGTATTTTTTTTATAAAAGGGCGGTTTTTATTTAGGTGTCTCTTTTTTGACAGGATAACAGGATAAACAGGGATCTATGTTAAGTCACAAACAAGACATTATTGTAATAATCCAGTAAATCAAAAGAAATATCCTGGTAAAATGCCTTACAGATAGACCCCGAATAAGGAATTAATATAATCTCTTTGGGTCTCTCTTAAATGTGAAACGAATATTCAAATTAACTCCCGATCAATTGGGAGAGCAGGTTAAGGCAAATTACAATAGAAGGGTTTAAACCAATCACGTACCCCTATAGCAAGGAACGGGCTATCAAGATAGTTAGAGGATTTACAGGAATTAAAAAATCAAGTTAATCCTGTTATCCTGTCTAATAAATACCTGGGTAGTTACAAAGAGCGGTGAGATGTTTTTTCTCAAGTCTAAGAAGGGAAGTGGGGCACTATTATCTGGACACGATCATTGGTGATCAGGCACTGAGAAGAAGGTGCTGTGGATTGCGC
>JAUWMY010000379.1 GCA_030612945.1 Desulfobacteraceae bacterium | reverse complement strand
CTTGAGAATACCCAGCATAAGGTTCAGCCTGGCCTGCTTCTTGACATGGTAAAGTTCCTGTGAAACGGCATCCACCGTCAACTGCTCGGGAGTGATCTCGATCATTACCGGCCGGTTCAGGTGCTCGGAAATGATTTTTTTGGAAGCCCGGGTCAACGTCGCACTGAAAAGCAGGGTCTGTCGGGCGGTGCGGACGGGCATCCGACTCAGCAGTTTTTTGATGTCCGGAAGAAATCCCATGTCGAGCATGCGATCGGCCTCGTCGATAACCAGGATTCCCACTTCTCTCAGTTTCAAGTGGCCTTTATCGCTCAGGTCCATCAGCCGTCCCGGGGTACCGATAATGATATCGAGCCCCCTGCGCAGTTTGGCGATATTCTGGGTGACACTCACGCCGCCGTACAGGCTGCCGATCGAAAAATCCAGTCCGCGGCTTAAGAGGCGAGCTTCCCCCTCCACCTGGACAGCCAGTTCCCGGGTCGGCACGATGATCAGCGCCGGTTGTCTTTGGTATTTTTTCGAGTGAAGCATCCGCTCCATCAGGGTGATGAGGAAGACGGCGGTCTTGCCGGTTCCGGTTTGGGATTGAACAGTCACATCCCTTCCCTTGAGGGATACGGCCAGGGTCTTTTCCTGGACGTCCGTCATGGTTTTATAGCCTCGACTCGCGATCGCTTTGAGAAGACGCGGCTCGAGTTTGTATTCGTTGAACTTCATAATTTCACCTTATTGATTAATTAAAAAATGCTGGAATGAATGTCAGGCGAAATTATCGTTCAGGTGGGATGAATGTTCGCGTAGACGATCTATACCGAATTTTTTTGTATTATACATGATATATTGGTTTAGCGCAAGGGATTGTACTCGTCCAATACATTAGTGACACTTCTCTTTTTCATAAAACTCTTGCCTATGTGTTCTATTTGATCTCTCCACATGCCCATTAAGCTTGGGAGAGCGGGGAGGAAGCCCAAAAAGCATAATATCTCTTCTCTTGCATTCCTCTTCAAAATGTTTCTTAAACTCTGAGCCGCCATCTACCTGGATGGCTTTTATCTTAAAAGGAAATTTCTTTTGCAGATAATCCAGAAAAAGAGCTGCCTTCACCCTCGTTTTACTCTTGTAAGCTCTCAGCCCGTCAAACTTTGCCACCACATCTCTTGCGCTAAATTGATAGCGGATCTCATTGGGAATAAGGGTCACCTGGAGGGTATCAACCTCGACAAGATCTCCAGGGCCTTTTATTTTATATCCCTTAGGCTTACGGGTTGCATAACGAGGCTTCCAACGTCTTTTGCGGGCTCTTTTGGCCATGATCATATTTAAAGGTTCAACAAGAAGCCCTCTCTCTTTCAGCCTATTAATGATCCTTCCAACTGTAGATGCAGATATCTCTATCCCTTCTCTTCTCAACAATACAGCAAGTTTATCCTTCCCCCAACGAGGATATCGCGTCCGCAGTTCTCTGACACGTTTCTGAATGTCTTCAGGAGTTTCTGGTTTTCTTACCTTATGAGGCTTTCGAGATTGTTCCTCCAAGGTTGTCAGATCATAACGATCGAAACGATTCTTCCATCGATAAAATGTCTGAGGCGAGATCCCAAAGTGACGGCAGGTAAACCGGGCATTGCCGTGCTTATGATAATGATCCATCCACTGAAGCCTTTTTTTCGCTTCTCTACTTATGGTCCCTTGCCTGACAATTGAATTAATATAATCCGCCCTTGGTATGATCAAACCATAATTGCTTGTAGGTCCTATTCTCATTGTGATCCCGATTCTATCATAAATATTTACCTAATTGTGTCACTAATGTGTCTGAACGAACACAGCCCAACTGCTGAGAAAAAAGAAGTCTTCCTTGACCCATTCCGGCCACTTGGAAGTATAATGAAAGACCAGCGTCGCTTCGCTCCGAAGGGTGTCCGGATAACTCCTGAATTAGTGTCCGGTTTCACCGGAATAAGCACCAAGGCACAGGAAAGTCACAGAGAACGAACCGGACGAACATAGCTGAAATTTACCAGTAGGCTATCGACTAAAAGCGCACCTGGCAGCCTTACGACAAAAGCCCGATTGGAATTGAATTTGTCGCCTGTCCAGAACCAGCTCTGCTGCTGAGAAAATATTGGATCGATATACATGCCATTGCTTGTTTTATTGCTTTCAAGTAAAGAGATAACTTCTTCTGCTGTAGGGAGACGCCAGTCATAATACCCGGCGAATCCTTTATTGTTTTGCTCAATAATCCATTCCTTGGCATCAAAATAACTCATAAACCGGGAAGATCCTCCCTGGTACCACATCAATCCTGATGCTTCGTCAATTACTATTGTGTCGCCTTTTATTGTTTTTGCTTTGTACTTATTTTTAAAATCCTTGGGATTTCTTGGATTTTTTGAAAATCCTACTTTTTGAAAAAGAAGGCTTACTCCCTTAAAACTATTTATCGTTTTGTAACTTGAACGGAACAAGCCTTGGGAAACATGCGATATTTTTTGTTTATCACTCCAATATAGGAATTTGGTTTTTTTATTCATGACAATCTCTCCTCAATATCATCAACCTTTCACCCTTTAAGCTGCTGCATCAACAATATTACCCAGAGAAAACATATACTGTCAACAAGAAGCGCCCTCTTTCCTCAGATAACAGGTTCGCTGCGCTTTAGGCGGCAGTGGAATCTATTACCAAATTGATCTTGACAAATAATGTTATGTGGATTAGTATAGCTATATTAATCCATAAAAAAATAGAGGATATCATGCGTACCGTACAAATGACTTTGGACGATGATCTGGTCGAATTAGTCGACAAGATCGTCAAAAAGCTCAACACAACCCGGTCTGCGTTTACCAGAAAAGCTTTAGAGGATGCAGTTCACAGCATCAACATCAAATATCTGGAAGAAAAACACAGGAAGGGATATGAACTTTATCCCCCAAAAAAACAGGAGTTTAGCGTGTGGGAAAAGGAGCAGGAATGGGGGGATGAATGAGAAGAGGTGAGATAAGATGGTACAAATTTAAAGCGCCGGACAAAAGGAGACCTGTATTGATCCTCAGCCGAGATTCCATCCTGGCTGTCTTGGGGGAAGTTACAATAGCGCCGATCACCTCAACAGTCAGAGATATTCCCAGTGAAGTATTCCTTTCTAAATATGATGGTATGTTAAAAGACTGCGCCATTAATTTTGATCATATACAGACGGTTTCTAAAAATAAATTGGGGCCGCTTATACTGACTCTACCAAAAGAGAAACTTCTGGAGGTAGGTGAAGCTATTCTCTTTGCCCTGGATCTATAATATGTAAAAACTAAACCCCTTATTTGGCGCTCCGGCCATGTTAACTTATTGAAGGGATAAACTCATCCGGATTCAAACCCAAGCTGGAGATAAGATAATATTTGAGAAAAATTGACGAGTTTTATTGCCTGTGATATCTTATTTAAACCTAAATAATTAAAGGAAAACCAACAGGATGTGGCGCTTAACGGCCTTATTCTTATATCACAAGCGCTCGACTATACCGGTTCTACTCCGGCACATGATAACTTGATCTCCTACATCACCTACCTACCGACCATGGCAGCCACTGCCCGTTATCATGGCAGAGCC
>JAUWMY010000116.1 GCA_030612945.1 Desulfobacteraceae bacterium | reverse complement strand
CATCTTTCCCTTTTAATATTTGGGATTGATTTTTTTCATTTTCTTCGACGACGGGAATACTCCATAAAGGGCGCGCATATTTTTGAGTTTCATCGAGAATATTCTGTTTTTTGTCTTCTTTACTGCTTAAAAAATTTTCCGGTGACACACTTTCCGGTGTGATTTCTGATTTTTCTATTTCAATGGGTTGCGTTTTTTCAAATTTCTTGATTGCCGGAATGTTCTCCAGGAAATAGGTGTCTTCTTGAGTTTTATCGAGAAGTGCCGGTTCTTTCCCCTCTTTGATTTCTAAAGGAGCTTCAGGGCGCGCTTCTTTAAAAGTGGCTTCAATGATACGTGTATCTAAAGGAGGAGCTGATTTTTCTTTTTCAATGTAGACCTCTTTTACGTATTTTCCATATATCCACCCTATATAACCGTAAGTTTTTCTTTCGAAGATAACCTGATACCAGTCGCCAATTTTATCTTTTATTAAAACTTTCTCCCCTTTTTCAATTTCGATGATAATTTTACCATTAAGCCCATTATATCTTCTCAGATTAACATTTGCAGTCACTTCTCCATACATAGGCTCAACAGCGCGTCCGGTTTCCGCACAACTCATCACAATGAATAAGAAAAGAATAAATAAAGGCTTTTTCAGTTGTTTGGATTTTGTTTTCATAATGATATTGCATTATCGCTGCAGGAATCATGCCTAAATTGAGGAGAAAAATAATTTCAATAAAATTCAAATAGTTGGCGTTTTTTATCAAGAAATGTGGCAGTGAAGGTGTTGATGAATTTGATTTTGATACAGCCTGTGTGTCAAATCATTGACTTCCGCTAAATTGATGTTATCCAAATTAAAAAGTTTCAGAATTCCCATTTCTTGTTAAAGTTAAGGTGCTCGGTTGCCGATATATAGATAGATACAAGTCTATTATCTTGGAGATGTGCAGTGGCAAAGATTGATGTCCTGCTTAAAATGATGATCCAGCACAAGGCCTCGGATCTACACGTGTGTGCTGGCGACCCTCCTATGCTCCGAATTGACGGACAGTTGCAGCGTACAAAATATCATGACCTTACGCCCAATGAGTCTGAAGTGCTTCTTCTTGAACTGCTGGATGAGACACACTTAGAGCTTCTCAAGGCGAAGAGGGATATTGATTTTGCATACGAACTTGAGGGCATGGCCCGTTTTCGCGCTAATGTGTTTATGGAAAGAAAGGGGTACGGAGGAGCATTTCGATTAATTCCCACGGATATTAAGACCCTGAGAGAGTTGAGTCTTCCGGAATCTGTCCAAATTCTTGCAAGGATGAAAAGTGGTCTCGTGCTGGTTACGGGGTCAACGGGGTCCGGAAAATCTACGACGCTTGCAGCTATTATAGATTTAATAAACAAAGAAAAGAGCTACCACATCATCACGTTGGAAGATCCCATAGAGTTCATTCACCCCAGAGGAAAATGTCTTATCCATCAGAGGCAAATTGGGTTCCATGCGGAAAGTTTTTCTACCGGTTTGAGGGCAGCCTTGCGGGAAGATCCTGACGTTATCCTTGTGGGGGAGATGAGGGATCTTGAAACCATACATCTCGCCCTTACAGCGGCCGAGACAGGGCTATTGGTTCTGGGCACCCTTCACACGTCCAGTACAGCCAGGACAATGGACCGCATTATCGATGTTTTTCCGACTACCCAGCAATCCCAGATAAGAACGATGCTTAGCGAATCATTGCGTGGTGCAATTGCACAGCAGTTGTTAAGAAAATCGGATGGAGACGGCAGGATTGCTGCGGTGGAGATAATGATATCCAATCAGGCCGTCCAGAACCTCATAAGAGAGGGAAAGACCTACCAGATTTTTTCCGTGCTGCAAACAGGCAAAAGCGCAGGTATGCAGACTATGGAGGATCACATCAAAAACCTGGTTCAGAAAAACCTGGTTACCCAGGAAGAAGCAAATCTCTATTTGAATGAGAAAGAGCAAGACCTGTAATCGCAAATGATTGATATCTCGAAACTGAATAGCTACTTTATGTCCAATGGACAGTTGAATGAGGAACAGGTTCGGCAGGCAGAAGACTATGCTATGACGAGGGGAATCAGTGTTGATGAAGCCCTCGTTTTTTTGAACATGCTCGACTATGAAACATTAGGGGCAGGGTTGGCGGAGATTCTCGGAAAGCCATATCAGGCCCTTTTGATCGAACAGCCCCCGGATTCCGCAAAAGCGAAGGTGTCCCTCAAGTTTGCCGAGCGCTGGAAGATCTTTCCCGTAGATTATGATCCAAAAAAGAACATCCTTACACTCGCCCTTGATGATCCACAAGACCAAAACCTGCTGGAGAAGCTTCGAACCATTTTTCCAGCCCCTCTCCAGCTAACATTCACTGTAGCTTCCGGGTCAGAAATTGATAAAGCCATAGAAGTCCATTACAAGGGTAAAGCCTATGTACCTGCCCAGGATCTGGAAATCCCTGAGAACTTCACGATTGTAAGCCCTGAACAGGAAGCAAAGAAAGAACTGAGCCTGGAAGATAAAACTCGAACTCGAAGAAAAATCCTACTCCTTGAACCCGATCGTGCCCGCGCCAGCGCGCTGAAGACCCTCCTCCATGGGGAAGGGTACACGGATGTTAGCTGGGCTTCTGATCAGGAGGAGGCTATTAAGATATGCGAAGAGAAATCCCCTGACCTTTTTTTGGTAAACGGCCGTATTTTTGAGTCTCAAGCCTCCTGGGTCAAGGACATATCTCTAAAGTTCAGGTTACCCCACATAAGTTTTTACCATCTTGCCCCCATACTGTTGGGCCAGGAGCATTCGTACCACCAGATGAGTCAGACCCTGATTAGTCTGGTAGTCTTTCTTGTGAAAAAAAGTATGAAAGGCGACGACAAGCGGCTTCAGGAGATACTCGCACAGGCAAGATACTGCAAACTTCTGGCCTTAAGACTGAATTTGTCTCCCAGCCAGGTGGACGGTCTCGTTCTATGTGTGTGGCTTTCTGTGAATAAATTTGGAAAAAAATTGCTGAGTCTCATTGATACACCCTACCGTCTGGATGAAATTATTGGCCCGGAAGTGGACGGGAATGGTGCAAAGAGGGTGGAAGCAAACATTCTGAAAATGGTGACCGAATACCAGGATACTAAAAAACGTGAACCTGAACTGGTGAAGGACATAAATCAGGTCCGCAGGCTGCTCGGTCAGCAAACTTTATCTCCGGAAACCAAAGCCATACTGGAAGCCTTTCTGCAGATTATTAAAGACGAGGAATTCCTAAGGAAAGTTGACCACCCTTCAAGGCGCATACTCATTGTAGATCCAGGCGAGTCTCAGGAATCCAGCATGGCCCTTCGCCTGGGCAATGACGGCTATGATATCGAGGTACTTACAGATGCCAAATCTGCTGTGAAAACCATAATGAACTCAGGGGTCGATCTGGTCATCTCTGAGATTAATCTGCCGGGGACTGATGGTTTGAGGTTCTGTCAGGCATTGAGGGAAAACTCCGCAACGACTCATATACCATTCTTGTTTGTTACAGCGGAAGAGGGTGAAAGACTTGCGGCTGAGAGCTTAGAGGCTGGCGCTGATGATTTTCTCAAAAAACCGGTCGATTTAGAACTGCTCTCTCTAAAGATACAACGAATACTGGCCAGCAAATCTCCCAAGGAATCCAGGAAAGGCGTAAGTGGATCTCTAACAGAGATGAGCCTTACCGATATCATTCAAAACCTTACTGCGGGAGACAAGGATGTTGAGATCATACTTGACAGCATGGGTGAAAAGGGCCGAATTTACATCGAGCAAGGGGAGGTAACTCACGCGCTCGCTGGAAGCATAGAGGGTGAAGAGGCGTTCTACAAGCTCATGACATGGGAGGAGGGGGACTTTCAGATCATCCCCTGTTCGGACTTGCCCCCCTGCACCATCCAGGCCGCTGCCATGTCGCTGTTAATGGAAGGGGCACGTCTGGCCGTGGAAGCAAGGGGTGAAATAGAGGAAGAAGATATTTGATGTTTAATTAAGCGGGTAGAACGTATGGGGCTCAAGATAGAGACCACAAAAAAAAGGGCGGAAATCATTTGTTCCGATGAAAGCAGTCTTAACGGCAGCTTTTTTGTTGCACTTCGTGCACCGACTCGAGAAGGAAATGAGTTGGTGCTGGATTTGCTCGTTAGCGAGAAGACTTATATCCCCTTCGAGTCAGACGAAGGACAAATAGTGCTACTCCAAAAGGAATGCATTGTGATGATTGTTTTGGAAGATCGTGATATGAAAAAAAGCATCACCTATGAACAAAAAATCCCGGCTGAAGTGAGTTTCCTCTCAGGGGAATCAATCGAGGGTAAAGTGTATTCCGATCTCCCCAGAAGCCATGCCCGTCTGTCCGATTTCCTGAACAATAGCAAGGCATTCTTTTACCTTGAAGTTGGTGATAAGGACTATTTAGTAAACTCCCGGCTCGTTAAGGTTGTCCGCCCGATTCCATTCGAATAAAAAAATATCAGAAAACGAAAAGGCCTCAAGCACTTCTTTTAACCCCATATTTTATCTTCATATTTTGTAACTGCTCAGGTTATCAGGTTCACGGTTCACAGTTCATGGTTAGTGACTTGGCGTATCGTAAGAATCGGGTGAATTATGTATTCGATTCGGAATGGAAACATTCGGCAATATGCATTGATCACCCAAAAGCATCTTGAATCTGTCTCTTTGGCTCGTAGTTCTTCGCAAATCCTGGTTTCTTTGTCAGACAAAACCCTGAACCTCTGAACCGTGAACCCCTGAACCTGAGTTACCATATTTTCCCGTAAATACCCAAAACATATGTAACATCTCAATAAATATGGGCATTCCGAACCTTCCCCCTTTTGCAAAGGGGGATTGAGGGGGATTTTCTTAATACAGCCCGAATTTATTGAGAACTTACAAACATATCGACAGAAAGACAGCAATTTAATAGGATATGCGCAAATATCTTCAACGTTCACTTTATAGTTCTCGCGATGCACAGATTGTGATTCCGAAGATCAGTTTATTCCATCCTTGATAAACACGTCCAGTGGGCTTGGTCAGAGTTCGTGGGCCTTGCCTGGAGATGTCCCTGCTTGGCTAAATAATTTCAAATGACAAAATCTAAATGACAAACAAAATCTAAATGATTAAATATCAAAATTCTTAGTCAAGTGAGCAAAGTGCATTGAAGTGATTTAAGCAAGTAAAAAAAGGCGAGTAACAAATGGCTGACAAGCAGCAAAGAACCAAGCTGATATCAAGGTTGAGCTTTCGGCTTTGACATTCATTTGACATTTGAGCTTTGTCATTTGACATTCAGCCTAATAAACTTAAATATGGCCTAGCCTCCTTTTAGGGAGCAGATAAAAGCAACGTCCTCCCCCTAATAGCGGGATTTTCGATGGCCATGAACCGTTGCTAAGAAAGAGAATTATCATGATAACTGATCCAACAATAACTGTGGACATGATGATTGTGCTATTGGTGCTGGTATTGGTGATAATACTCTTTATTTTCGAGTTGGTACGGGTTGATGTAGTTGGCTTGTTAATGATGGTCATCCTCCCGCTTACCGGCGTGATAGGGGCCGATGAGGCCATCAGTGGGCTGGGTTCAAATGCTGTAGTCTCGATTATAGCCGTAATCATTATTGGGGCCGGCCTGGATAAGGCCGGCGTAATAAAAATGCTCTCCCATGAGATCATTAAATTCGCGGGTAAGAGCAGAACCCGAATCATGATCATCCTGTCTGTTACAGTGGCTACCATTTCCAGCTTTATGCAGAATATCGGCGCTGTGTCTTTGTTTTTGCCTGCTGCAACAAGGATCAGCAAGCAGTTGAATCTACCGATATCCAGCATCCTGATGCCCATGGGATTCTGCGGAATTATTGGCGGTTGCCTCACCCTGGTCGGTTCCAGCCCGCTGATCTTGTTGAATGACCTTATGGAATCGTGGTGGGTAAACAATGGAGCGGTTTTAAATGGAAAGGGCTTTGAGGCTTTTGGTTTATTCAGCGTAACACCGATTGGCATGGCCCTGGTGGCCGCTGGAATCATATACTTTGTCGTCTTTGGCAAATTTATTTTACCGGCCACGAAAGGCGGGGAAGAGGCGGGCTTTATGAGTTCATATCTGGATGAAATTTATGGCAAACGCATCGGAAAGATATTTGAACTAACAGTGCCGGAAGACTTTCAAGCTAAAACCCTGGAAGAACTAAATCTTAGGCCTCTTTATCATGCCACTGTCGACTGCATTGCCAAAGATAACTATCGACGCAAACTATTGGCACCCACCTGGTCTGACAAAATTGAACCCGGTGATGTAGTTGGGGTGATCAGCACTGATGAGCACATCAGGCAACTGGCGAGAGATCTGGGCTGGGGCATAAAAGATGATCTGGATGTTTTCAGGGAGGACCTGTCATCCGAGGACGCCGGCATTTTGGAGGCTATTGTCACGCCCCATTCTGAGCTGGCAGGTAAAACCATGCGGGAAATCCATTTCCGTAAAAGATATCAGGTAAACCCATTGGCTATTTTCAGAGATAACAAAGTCCATCTGGTTAACATTTCGAAAATGAAGTTGAGGCACGGTGATGCATTACTGTTTCAGGGCCAGTGGACAAAATTTCCCCTATTGAAAGAGAAACTGGGTCTGGTGTTTACAGAGGACTTACACGGTGAAATTTTCCGGTCGGAAAAAGCGAAATATGCTCTGGGGTTTCTGTTAATAGCACTTGTACTGGCCCTGGGATTCAATGTCAAACTGAGTATTGCCCTGTTGACAGGAGCGGTAGGCATGGTGATATCCAGGGTCCTTACTATTGACGAGGCTTATAAAGCGGTTGACTGGATGACTATTTTCCTCTTGAGCGGTCTGATACCCCTGGGAATCGCATTTGAAAAAACAGGGACAAGTCAGTATATAGCCATTTCCCTGATGAATACAATTGGCAATCTATCCCCTTTTTTACTTATGTTTCTGGTCGGTCTTTTGACCACTTTTTTCACACTCGTGGTTTCCAATGTAGGTGCAACGGTGCTCATGGTCCCATTATCCATGAGCATGGCCGTTCAGGTAGGAGCTGACCCGCGTCTGGCGGCCATGGTGGTGGGCATTGCAGCCTCCAATACCTTTATCTTGCCTACGCATCAAGTCAACGCCTTGATCATGCGGCCAGGGGGATATAAAACCATTGACTATGTAAAGGCTGGTACAGGCATGACCTTTGTTTTTGCGGCTGTGGTTCTCGGGATGCTGTAC
>JAUWMY010000212.1 GCA_030612945.1 Desulfobacteraceae bacterium | reverse complement strand
GACCATGTCCATCTTAAAGATGTTTGTCATGGTATCAAAAATTCGACCAGGAGCCTCGCCGCTCCAACCAAAGGCGCCAAATGAACCTCCCGCCTTTCCTTCCAGATTGACCTTCTCAGCCAGGAAGAGCATAGTTTTTATGCCCTGCATCATCTCGCCATGATAGGTAGCAGAGCCAAAAACATAAGCATCGTAGCCCTCAAGGTCTACTTCTTTCTTGATGCCTGTGACATTCGCAACATCTGCTTCAGCACCTGTGAAGCGAATTCCTTCTGCAATCAGTTCAGCAATACTCTTTGTTTCACCGGTCCTAGTCGTATAAACTACTAACGCTTTAGCCATATTCTTCCTCCATCATCCTTCCGATGTTACGGCAGGCGGGGTAAATACCCGCTGGCCAAGTTCGCGGTCAAGCATGAACAGGCCTCCCCTGGCATCACCCATCAACTTGATTTTTTCAACAACATCATTCGCACTATCTTCTTCCTCCACCTGCTCGGATACAAACCACTGCAGGAAGATATTAGTGGCATGATCATGCTTTTCAAGGGCCAGTTCCACCAGTTCGTTAATGAGTCCTGTCACTTTCTGTTCGTGCTCATAGACAGCTTCCATGGTGGCAAGAGGGGAGTCCCACTCTGTTGGAGGAGCCTCGATCAATTTAAGAATAACCCTGCCACCCCTTTCATTGATGAAGTCATAGAGCTTCATGGCATGAACCATCTCTTCCTGGGCCTGCACGCGCATCCAGCTCGCAAATCCGCCGAGGCTTTTGGACTGAAAGTAAGCGGACATGGACAGATAGAGATAGGCAGAATACATCTCTGCATTTACCTGCGCATTTAAGGCTTTTCCCATATCATTGTTCAGCATAGCGATTATCCTTTCCACAGACCATGAAGGCTACAGTATTCCCGGGCCGTGACCTGATCGGCCTCAATATTGAAAACCGCTTCCGGGGCCTGTCCAGGGTTTAAAAACTGGCGATAGGCCTTGCCATCAGCAATAATTTCCACCCATTCAATGTAATGTTTTTCCTCCATTGGATGAGCTACATCCCCCACCTTCACCTTGAACCCACCAGCAATCTTTTCCACCACAGGCACATGTTTTTCCCTGGCAGCATCCACGGTGTTTTCCTTGTAAAGCTTCATGGGCTGACCGCAGCATACGAGCTCCCCCATGCCGCCATGCAATACCTCAACAATGTTGCCACACACTTCGCATTTGTAAATCTCCAATTTTTCTGCCATGATTATTCCTCCTTGAATCTAATGTTTAGAGTTTATGATTTATACTTACTTGCGTTCGCCTGATCGAGCCTCAAGTGATTCTTTGTCTCAGGTCAACGCATTTACCGCTTTCAACACGGCGTCATAGTCAGGCTCTTCAGTCTGTTCTTTTACTACTTGGATATTCCGGATGACGCCTTCACCATCTACCACGAACACTATCCTGGCCAGGAGGCGCAGTTCCTTAATCAACGCACCATAGGCCATTCCAAATGACGCATCACGATGATCTGATAACGTGATAACCTTATCAACCCCTGCTGCACCGCACCACCGCTTTTGGGCAAATGGGAGGTCCATGCTTATGGTGAGTATCTGGATGTCTGCACCCAGTTTACCTGCTTCCTCGTTAAATCTCCGAGTCTCCATATCGCATACAGGGGTATCAAGAGAGGGGACAGAAGAAATCACGCAAATCTTGCCCCGGAATGAACTAAACTTGACCGGTGCAAGATCGTTATCGAGAACCTCGAAGTCGGGAGCTATATCTCCCACTTTGAGTTCTTTGCCTACAAGCGTCAGAGGGTTTCCTTTCATGGTAATTATTCCAGCATGTCCTATCATAATTGTACTCCTTATTCAGTGACTTACCTAAACACCTATCATCATGTCTCTAATAGTTTTCACCAAGCAACTCGAAATGTGCCTTCGGATGCGCGCAGGCAGGACAAGCTTCTGGAGCCTCGTTTCCCGTATGGAGATACCCGCAGTTTCTGCATCGCCACACTACTTCGGTGTCCCGTTTGAAGACACGCCCTGCTTCAATATTTGCCGCAAGATCCAGATACCGCTTTTCATGTTGTTTTTCGGCCACGGCTATTGCCTCAAAAACAGTGGCAATGGCCTCAAACCCTTCTTCTTTTGCAGCCTTGGCAAAGCCAGGATACATCTCGGTGTGTTCATAGTGTTCACCGGCAGCTCCTGCCTTGAGATTTTCCAATGTACTTCCAATCACACCCGCCGGAAAATTGGCTTGCACCTCTACCTCTCCGCCTTCAAGAAACTTGAACAGCCTTTTCGCATGTTCCTTTTCCTGATTGGCTGTTTCCTCAAATATGGATTGAATCTGGACAAAGCCGTCCTTTTTTGCCTGGCTGGCGAAGTAAGTGTAGCGGTTCCTCGCCTGGGATTCGCCTGCAAAGGCGGTGAGTAAGTTTTTCTCGGTCAAACTACCTTTTAGATCTGTCATTTGAAACCTCCTGTATCAATACATTCATTTAATTTTTCCTTAAAAATGCGCCCATTCTCTTTTTCCCTGCATTTTGAACAGAGTCCGATAAACTCTAATTTGTGCCCGAATATCCCATGCTTGGTCAGATTACCCAGCGCATTTTCAAGGTTCTTTAGAGAATTCCCCGACGGTTCAATGGGCGCGTCCTCGATCATCCCGCAATGCAAACAGGTAATGTGATAATGTTCTTTTGTATTGCCATCGAATCGCATCTGTGGAAAGTCCGGCTCCATTTTCTTAATAAGCCCAAATTCGGCAAGGACATCCAGGTTTCGATAGACTGTACCCAGGCTTATGTGCGGCAATGTTTTTCTGACATTCTCATAGATCTCATCAGCCGTGGGATGATGATAGACTTTTCTGACTTCTTCGAGAATCACCTCCCGCTGCCGGGTCAGGCGATAGGGTTTGTCTGATTTCAAAGGATGCCCCGTTAAAACAATTATTAGTAATGATTCCTAATAATAAGCAGTCCTTTGTACCTGTCAAGCTATTTTTATCCCTGCGCAGCTACTGAGTCGGGTCCTAAAAGGGGTCGGAACATTTTCTTACTCGCCCCGCAAATTGGACATTTCCAGTCGTCCGGCAAGTCCTCAAAAAGAGTTCCCTTTGGGATCTTTCCTTTTCTGTCACCTTTGTCCGGATTGTAAAAATAACCGCAATTCACTGTCTGGCATTGCCACATATCCTCGGGTGCCGCCATTTTATTTCTCCTTTAATTGGTAAACTTTTGACCGATAGCCTTTCCATAATCCTGGCAGGCGCGCGTACCATCTGTAGTGTCAATAACGGCCTCTTTCAAGCTTAGTGGACCGAGATCAACCATGTCCATTTTATACACATACTGCATTGTATCAAAGACCATGGGCGCTGATTCCCCGCTGTGTGTATAGGAGCCGAAGGCACCACCCATCTTACCGACAAGGTTCAGTTTTTCTGCCACAAAAAGAAAAGTCTTCATACCGGCGGTCATGTCTCTATGGTAGGTGGGGCAGCCGAACACGTATCCGTCATACCCTTCCAAATCTTTCTCATTTTTTATTTCGGTGGTCTTTTTAATATCAGCTTCATTTCCACTGAAGCGAATTCCCTCGGCAATGTAGTCTGCCATCTTTTGGGTCTTCCCGGTTCTGCTTACGTATGCAACTAACACTTTTTTCATAACTTAACCTCCAGAATTTTTTAGTTCCCCGAACTTCCCGTTCCACGCGCACTGGTTGCAATAACAATGCGTCTTTTCCCGGAGTTCGGGTACATCGGATTCATTAACCTCGGAATGAAAATTGACCTCACCTTTTTCCACGTCAAATTCATAGGTTTCATATTCATCGTCTTGATCTTTCAAATAGAAAGATTGGCAACCACAGAATGGACATTTCATCTCGTTGTTCTCCATGTTCCGGCAAATACCTGTTACTCAACTTTAAAAAAGGCCTTTGACTTGGCTTTACAGACCGGACACTGATCCGGAGGTTCGTTTTCACATGTATAACCACACACGGAGCATACATAATAACAGTCAACGTCTTTGGGGTTATCTAAGCTGTCCAGAGTTTTTTGATAAAGATCTGCATGGACTTCTTCAACTGCATTGGCGTATGTAAACGATCTCTCTGCTGTTTTGTTGCCTTCTTCTTTGGCTGCTTGAATCATGGCAGGGTACATCTCTTTGAATTCATGGGTTTCACCTGCAATGGCCTCTTTGAGGTTTTCAGCAGTGCTCTTTATCCCCCCGAGCGCCCGGAGATGGGCATGGGCATGCACTGTCTCGGCCTCGGCGGCTGCCCTGAACAGTTTTGCAGCCTGAGGTTTACCTTCCTTGTCTGCTTGCTTTGCAAAGGCAAGGTATCTCCGGTTGGCCTGGGACTCGCCTGCAAATGCATCTAAAAGATTTTGTTCTGACTTACTCATTGTTATTCTCCTTTCCTTTTAAATAAAATAATATTTATTGTTTTGGATTGTTAATCCATTTTTGACCTATCCACTAGGTCCCTGCTTCAACAAAAAAGGGCGCCGGATTACGCTCCTTTTTTCTATTTCCACCAGCCCTTTTTGATATGGGCCTCTTTTTCTGCCTCCGCCAGTTTCTTGATTCTATAGGCGGAATCCCTCACAACGCCGTAGAGAATGCCGCAACCTGTATCTTCGCGTACCGCATCTCCTTGGTCTGCAACCTCGAGCATGGCTTTCACCATCTCGAGTGTTTTCCTTATACTTTTGTCACATGGCTTCATGATTTGATTTGTCCGATGGAAGTGTTTCTCGAAACGTTTCTTGGATATATATCAAGATACGTGCCGGAATCAGGGAGCGCGCGGAGTTTCAAAGAAACATACGTAATGTCAAGAAGTTAACCCAAAACATTGAATTAGTAGGTACTGGTTTGAGGCACGAAACCTGAGACACTTATGAGACATTACGGGCAGGAAAACGAAGAAAAAATATAACATATTGATATTAAAGCTATAACAAAGCGCAAAGGATTGGGATTGGAGTCCATGCCATTGGGAATATGCAGAAAAATAACCCCCAAAGAAAAGCTTATAAAGAGCTGGCGAACTGTCTCACATTGGTTTTAAAGACACAAGTGTCTCATGATACACACTGGGAACATCCAAGAAACATTAGGTGCCTTCGCTGGGACGAAGGTTTTTGTAATAAAAAGATCATGCCGTATCTCGAAATCTGGCAAGGAATCGGTAAAGGGTGGCACGACCCACACCCAGGAGCCTGGCGGCTTTAGCTTTGTTGCCTCCGCTTTGAGTCAGGGCGGCCCGGACACTTTCAGTATCCAGTTTGCCCGAAGGCCCTCGGGATGAATGAGTGTCTTTCCAGTTTCTTAATTCCATTGGGAGATTTTCAGGTTGAATAATACGGCCCCTGCACCTCACG
>JAUWMY010000483.1 GCA_030612945.1 Desulfobacteraceae bacterium | reverse complement strand
GAGTAAAAAACTCACGATAAAATTATGAATTATTCCCCAGGTACACACTTTTGAACGATACCAACTATTTGTTCCCTATGAAGATCAGATGAAGTCCATAGCTGAATCTATGGATGTGGAAGTTACTTTCAATAGGTTTCCCATAAGGGATATGTGGGTATGGTCGAGCGCAGAAATGATTCAAATTCTAAATCGGATCGATCAATCGATTGAAGGAGGAAAACCGGTCTACATCCACTGTTGGGGTGGAAGAGGGCGTACCGGAACTGTCGTGGGTTGCTATCTGGCAAGGCATGGATTTGCCATTGACCACAATGTGCTTAAACTGATCCAACAGTTTCGCCGGAATACAGAAGACCGTGACAGGCCGTCACCACAGACATCTCAACAAATTGAAATGGTGCAGGCTTGGCGGGATAGTTCTTGATCGACCCGCTATGGCATCTGTAACAACCTGGTTTTTTGTGCCAGGAGGAGAGGGGATGAAAAGTTTTTTATATGGGTTAAAGAGCGCATCCGTCTTAAATTACAATAAAAGAAGCAGATATTCTTTCACAGCTCTGTTAGCTAATGCTATTGAATCAGGGATCCCAATAATCATTGCCTTGGATTTGATAATTAAACAGTGCAGGGATAAAAAATTAGAAGTGGTTTTACAGGAGGTCTGTGAAGATTTAAGGATCGGATTTTCCTTTTCAGAAGCCCTGGCAAAACACCCTTATTTTTTCTCAAAAACTTACGTAAACATGGTGGATTCAGCGGAACAATCAGGGAACCTGTCTCAGATCCTTTATAAACTGGCAGATCACATTGAAGGAGATATAAAAATCAGACGTGAGGCTATCTCCAAAATATATCCTCTAATTATAGTAGGAGCAGTTGCAGGGCTGATAGCATATCTTGTTTTTATGTTGATACCGCAATTTTTCGAATTAGTTAATTAGAGGGAGAAGGGAGACGTCAATTTGTAAATAAGTTATTTGCATTTTAACAGTCAGATACTGATTTACCAATGATCGTCCCGCTTTTTTACTTTTTTACACAGGTGATATTATGAAAAAAACATTTATTTATTCTGTTATAGCGCTGCTATTTGGCTGCGCTACCCTTTTCTCCTGTTCCAATAACAAAGAAGCAGAATCAGAAAAAGGGATAATTGAAACATTTACCGACAAAACCGCAAAAGACGTGGCGGGCAGGATTCTTGCCCCCATCGAAAAAGCACGTTCCGTCAAAGATCAGCAAGAAGATAGATTCAGTGACATGGAGGAAAGTTTAAAAGAGCAGTAATATCGGTGTAGTCTGCCGTTATTTCGTTCTTTTTCTATTCTTTCTCCTCCAGAACGGTCCCATAACTTGATCTCATCACTTTTTTGTCGAATTTGCCAACACTGGTCCGGGGTATTTCATTTACAAAGACGAACCTGTCAGGTATCCACCATTTCAATATCTTGCCCTCTTCCACGTACTGCGCCAAATGTCCCTTAAGTTCCTCTTCGGAGATATCCCCTTTGTATTCATCTTTAGGCACTAACAGGACCACCGGGCGTTCTCCCCATTTATCTGACTGGGCCCCAAAAACTGCAACTTCCTGGACCTTTGGGTGCATGTTTATCAGATTTTCCAGTGTGAGGCTGGAGATCCATTCCCCTCCGCTCTTTATCACATCCTTAGACCGGTCAATGATTAATACGCTTTCCTCTTCATCAATGGTTGCCATGTCTCCGGTGTGCATCCAGCCATCTCGCCACAGCTCCTCTGACTTTTCTTGCTCCCTGTAGTAGCCCAATGTAAGCCATGGGGCTCTAAGCACAATCTCACCAACGGCTTTTCCATCCTTTGGCACATCATTTCCTTGTTCATCCACTACTCTCTGTTCCACAAATGCCGGCGCCATGCCTGTTCCGCTCAGAAACTCTATCTTTTTGTCTTCCGGCCAACTGAACATGTGGGGTTTTAGATACTGTAGGCCTACTTTGGTATACACCTCTGTCATACCCCATCCGGAACAGATGTCCATGCCGAGCTCTTTAGCCTTTTTTGCAAGTATGGTATTTAACCGCATGCCCCCGCCTTCGTAGATAAGCCCCTTCAAGTATTTTCTATAGTGTTCGATTTCCGGATGGGAGATAATCATATTAAGCATGGTAGCGACACAGGCCATATAGCCGCCCTGCTCAGGGCTTTTTTCTCTTTTGAGTAATTCTAAAAATGCTTTTGGATCGAATCTGCCTGGATATACCTGTTTACACCCGAGGAACGTCGCCATATATGGAACACCCCAGCCGTGGGCGTGAAACATGGGCACGAGTTGAATTGTCAGATCACGGCGCGGATCCAGACCTCTTTCGCCTGAAAAACCCTGAAGCATGTTTGACCATATTAGCGTGTGCATTATGTGCTGTCTGTGGGTAAAGAAACATATCTTTGGATCTCCGGTCGTACCGGTTGTATTACTTAAAGACGCCACTGTGTTTTCATCGAGATCAGGGTAATCATATTCAGGCGATGCGGAGCGCAGCAATTCCTCATATTCCGAGATCGGGTTTATTTTTGTCTCAGGCAGCTTTTCATCGTCAGTCAACACGATATAGTGCTTAACTGTTTTTAATCTGTCGCTTATTGATTCAATTGTGGGAATAAAATCTTTATTAAACATAAGGACATCATCTTCCACGCGGTTTATAAGGTAGATCATCTGTTGTGGCGTAAGGAGTGGATTCCCCATATGCACCATTGCGCCCATACAGGGTATGGCAAAATATGCTTCAAGGAAGCGGTGTGTGTTCCACTCAAAGCAAATTACCTTTGAACCCTGTTCTACACCCAGGTCCTTAAGCCC
>JAUWMY010000297.1 GCA_030612945.1 Desulfobacteraceae bacterium | reverse complement strand
TCCGGATAACCCACCACAAGGATATCGTCGTCAAATCGCCTCATATGGATATCTTTCAGAACCAGGCACTCATCCATCCTTTTTGATCCGGGACCTGCCGCCATGGGAACGCCATCTCCCCCTCCAAGAATCTTTGGGGCTTTGAAAATATAGAATTTATCGACCAGTCTTTCTCGCAGCATGGAACCCGTAATTAACGAGCCACCCTCCACCAGGAGGCTGGTCACTGACATTTTTCCCAGTATACCCATTAAGGCCGCTAAGTCAACCATTCCGGTCTTCATGGGGCAGACGAGGGTTGAGACGCCTTTCTTTTGAAATCGCTTTAGCTCTCGATCCCTCACCTGAGATCCAACAACAATAATGGTATCAGATAATGAATCATGATTCAAGATTTTTGCATCCAGGGGCGTTCTCAAGTTGGTATCTATAATAATTCGTAAGGGGTCTTTGCCGCTGGCCCGTTTAAGGCGGGCCGTAAGTAAAGGATTATCAGCAAGCACAGTTCCAATCCCAACCATCACAGCATCTACCTGGTCCCTTAAGCGATGAACAAACTGTCTGGATTTTTCATTTGTGATCCACTTGGAATGCCCTCCGGATGTAGCTGTCCACCCATCTATCGTAAGTGCCGACTTAACTGCGACAAAAGGGCGTCCCGAGGTGACAAATTTGATAAAGGCTTCATTTAGTTGGCGGCATTCTGTCTCCAGAACACCGGTCGTTACATCAATTCCCCTCTGTCTGAGAAATTCATTGCCTCCGCCTGATACCAATGGGTTCGGATCATTCATGCCAACAACCACCCGCTTGAGGCCGCTGCCCAGAATGGCCTCGGTGCAAGGCGGTGTCCTTCCATAATGATTACATGGTTCAAGGTTTACATACAGTGTCCCGCCATCCGCCCTGCCTCCCAACTTGCTTAAAGCCTCCACCTCAGCGTGAGCCAAGCCTGCCTTTCGATGATAGCCTTTTGCCAGTATACATCCATCTCGGACAACTACTGCCCCCACTGCAGGATTAGGTGAGGTGCGGCCAAGCCCTTTACGGGCCTGTCGCAAGGCCTCCCGCATAAACTTTGTGTCCATTTCATCCAAAGTTAATCTCTCAATATTTCGAGGCTTTCGTTCAGGCACCACTTGCAAGGCGGGCAGTATCGTTAGGGCTTTTCCACAACTATAAGACTTGATATCTAATATTTAGGACGTGGAAGAATTGGCGCCCGGATTCAAGTCAGACTTAGGGCTCGGCAAAAAATAACTTCACATTTTCGCATCCCATCTTAACGTCATCTTTCTCCGATCCTCACTCTCAAAATCCTCGATATAGTACTACTATTCCTGTGGTTTTGCTCGATCGGATCGAAGAAATCTAACATGAATCTGGGCGCCAATTCTGTTAAGTTATTTTTTGCCGAGCCCTTGGCTGCTCCGCTACAGGTCTTCATTGTCTCTTTTGGACTTCAGGATACCCTCCAATTCTGCCATAAACTCATTGATATCCTTGAATTGCCTATAGACAGAAGCAAACCGGACATAGGCTACTTCGTCCCATTCCTTAAGTTTGATGATGACCTTTTCCCCGATCTGCGAGCTGTCGATCTCTTTTTTCCCGAGTTCTTGAAAATGGAGCTCCAAAGAGTCAACAAAGTCTTCGATCTGTGTCATGCTAATCGGCAGTTTCTGGCATGCCAAACGGATTCCGGAAATAATCTTTTCTCGATTAAAAGGCTCCCGCCGCCCGTCCTTTTTTACAATCATAGGCAGGACATCTTCCAGTTTCTCATATGTGGTGAATCTTCTCCCGCAATCCAGGCATTCCCGCCGTCTCCTTATCATCCTCCCGTCCTTACTTAGCCGGGAATCGATCACTTTATTGTTTACTATTGTGCAGTATGGACACTTCATAGGGCAAACCTCACAATTTCGATACCTGCTTCTGTTATCATTTGATCAGCCAGTGGGTCATCATAGCCTTTTTCATAAAAGATTTTTCCTATCCCCGCATTGATAAGCATTTTAGAACATATTACACAAGGCTTATTTGTGCAATAAAGTGTTGATCCTGCAATTGATATTCCGTGATAAGCTGCCTGGATAATAGCGTTCTGCTCCGCGTGAAGCCCCCGGCAGAGTTCATGTCTCTCACCGGAAGGAATAGATGCATTCTGCCTTAGACAGCCAACCTCCTCACAATGTTTAAGTCCTGCAGGGGCTCCATTATAGCCTGTTGCAAGGATTCTTTTATCCTTTACCAAAATAGCGCCCACATGCCGCCGCAGACAGGTGGATCTTTTGGCCACCATCTCGGCTATAGTCATAAAGTATTCCGGCCATGAAGGTCTGGACAACTAATTGTCCTCTTCCATATGCTGATAAATCGGAAAGCCGCTGCACAGATCTAAGACGGCCTCTCGTACCTCTGTCAGTATGTTATCAGACCCACGGTTTTCCAGTACCTTCCGAATGAATCCTGCTATTATCTTCATTTCATCTTCCTTCATGCCCCTGGTGGTCATTGCTGGAGTACCCAGTCTCAGCCCGCTGGTTATCCGAGGACCCCTTTTATCAAAGGGGACACTGTTCTTATTTACAACAATACCTGCCTGCCCCAGGGCCCCTTCCGCTTCCTTCCCTGTTATTCCCTTTCGAGTCAAATCCATCAAAATCAGATGATTATCGGTTCCTCCTGTTACCAGGTTAAAACCCAAATCCATAAGCTCCTCAGCGAGCACTCTCGCATTGGTGACCACCTGCCTCTGATAACCGGAGAATTCCGTTCTCAGTGCCTCTCCAAAGGCAACTGCTTTGGCAGCTATGATATGCATAAGCGGTCCCCCCTGGATGCCGGGAAAGACGGCCTTGTTCAACCTTTCTGCATGCTCTTCCTGTGATAGAATTAGACCGCCCCTGGGACCTCTCAGGGTTTTGTGGGTGGTTGTTGTAATGAAATCTGCTGTTCCAACAGGGGAAGGATGAAGGCCCACAGCAACCAGGCCCGCAATATGGGCCATGTCGGCCATAAGATAGGCCCCTGTTTCAAAGGCAATTTCAGAGAAATGGTGAAAATCTATACGTCTCGGATACGCACTGGCGCCGGCGATAATGATCTTGGGCTTGTGTGCTTTAGCCAGATCTCGTACTTGATTATAGTCGATCCGCTGGCTTTTCTGATCAAGGCCATAAGATATTGATCTGTAAATCATACCTGAAAAACTCACAGGGCTACCGTGGGTCAGGTGTCCGCCATGGGAAAGATCCATCCCCAAAATCAGGTCGCCGGGTTTTAAAACACTCAGGTAGACTGCCATGTTAGCCTGGGATCCGGAATGGGGCTGAACATTTACATATTCCGCTCCAAATAATCTCTTGGCACGTTCAACGGCCAGTATTTCAACTTCATCGACATATTCGCATCCTCCGTAATATCTGGCGCCAGGGTATCCTTCAGCATATTTATTTGTCATCACATTTGCCTGGGCCTCAATCACAGACTCGCTGGCATAGTTCTCGGAGGCAATCATGAGGAGATTATCCCGCTCCCGGGTAATTTCTGCTTGAATCGCCCGGTGCACCTGGTGGTCAGTTTCTTCCAGCCTTTTCACTTTCAAAACAGGCCTCACATACCCTCATGGTTGTGTCCTAATCTCACATATCCAGTCACCCTTGAGATCATGACAGTTACAGGAAGTAAAAACGACGGCAGGAGTGTCAAATACCACCCCTAAAAGGGTCCAAATATGTAAATAAAATGAATTTAAATGACAAAGGTCAAAGCCCAAATTTCAAATGAATGTCAAATGACAAATGCTAAAATATAGGTAACCGTTCACGGGTTCAAAGGTTCAGAGATTCAAAGGTTGCATTCTCATCACCATACGTCATTTTGCAAACGTTTTGTACGGGAAAACCGACCGCTTCCACATCCCCACAAATCTGGAACATGATATTTGGCAATTATGTGGCAAAACCAGCATTTTTTACGAGGACTTCGGGTCTTCAATTTTGTCCTTGTCCCTAACCCTGAATCCCGCTTTCAGCGGGAAACCCTGAACCTGTGAACACTTACAAATATATGTCCACCCACTAATTCAAACACAGCCTGCACTGGTGAAGATGCATAATGGAAAAAGATAAATAACTGATTTTTCTGGAAAACATTTTGACATTGGGGTTTTGGATTTGATTTGACATTTGGATTTTGTCATTTGACATTCATTTGAAATTTGCCTGTCGTAGGGAAACGAAGATCCCGCCGTCGGGGCCCCGTGAAATTCACGACAGTGACAGTGGAACGTATTTAACTGGGGGGCTTTGACCTTTGTCATTCGAATTCATTTTATTTACATACTTTGATACTTTTAGGGTCACCATTCAAGTCACCTCTTTTAGGGGTGGTAGTTAAATTATGCCTGCAGCAATTA